>JAGDDO010000108.1 GCA_017848205.1 Oscillospiraceae bacterium
ACCTTCTCGGTAAAGTCAAATGCATTCAGAGCCTTTACAGTAGAAGTCATTTTTGAAGTATCTTCTATTCTGATATTGAATGCATCAGGAAGAGGGTTATCTTCTTTGAGTGATTCAAAAACCTCTTCATACTCCTTCATCTGTGAAATATAGTTTTCAAGAGCTGTTTCCTTAGGATAATACTTCGCATAAACTATATTAGGAAGTGAACTTATCTGTTCCTGAACTTCAGGTACCATCTCATCCGTAACACTGTCCTTTAAGAAAAGAACAAGTTCATTTTTGTCTTCGATGGAATCGAGAAGGATCTCGATGTTCATTACGAAAAGCGAAGATACACCTACAAGAAGCAGGGAAACCATAAGAACACAGAACGTTGCAATTCCCATTACTCTGTTATGCCATATATTTTTAAATCCCTGGCCGATAAGATAAATTAAACTGCCTATGAAAAATCACTCCTTAAATCGATTCGTCAGTTGTCGACTCTGTGTCGCCGTCAATAACATCATCGTAGATGACTGTGCCCTGATTGATGTTGATAAGACGACCCCCGAAATGCTTGACGAGCTCATGTTCGTGAGTAACCATTACGACAGTTGTGCCGCACTGATTTATAGCCTTAAGAAGGCCTACAATCTCCTGAGAAAGCTCAGGATCGACGTTACCTGTAGGTTCGTCCGCTATGAGAAGCTTAGGGTCATTTACAAGTGCTCTTGCAAGAGCAACACGCTGCTGCTCACCGCCTGAAAGCTCGTTCGGATAAGACTTCATTTTATCCTGAAGCCCCACCAGTCCTATAACATAAGAAACTCGCTTCTTGATATATGATCTTGGTGCGTTAATAACACGAAGAACGAACGCAATGTTCTCATATACTGTCATTGAAGGAATCAGTCTGAAATCCTGAAATACCACGCCTATGGTTCTTCTGAACTTAGGTACTCTGCTTTTCTTCAGAGTTCTTAGGTTAAAGCCGTTTACCATGACTGTACCGTCACAGGCATCAACTTCCTTCAGAAGGAGCTTGATAAGCGTACTTTTTCCTGCACCTGACGCACCAACAATAAATGTGAAGTCACCGTCATCGATGTGGATGTCTATCCCGTTGATAACGTTGTGCCCCTTGTTGTATGCGACACATACATTTTTAAGATCTACCAAATGATACACCGCCTCTGTTCACTGTGATTATTTTCATCAGAACTTTACAGGTTTTGCTGACAAATACTTCTTTACCATGAGAGCGATCTTGAAGATGATCGCATGATCGAATTCACGGAGATCAAGGCCTGTGAGCTTCTTGATCTTTTCAAGTCTGTATACAAGAGTGTTTCTGTGAACGAAGAGTTTTCTTGATGTTTCAGAAACGTTGAGGTTGTTTTCGAAGAAACGCTGGATAGTAAAGAGTGTTTCGTGATCGAGTGACTCAATGCTTCCTCTCTTGAATACTTCGTGAAGGAATGTTTCGCAGAGTGTTGTAGGGAGATGGTAAACGAGTCTTGCGATACCGAGATTGTCGTAGCTTACGATAACCTTGTCTGTGTCGAATACCTTACCTACTTCAAGAGCTGTCTGAGCTTCCTTGAATGAACGTGCGAGTTCCTTTACGCCTACTACCGGATTACCGATACCGACATTAACTCTTGTATAGAATTCGCCGCTGAGTGTGTCAGCGATAGAACGTGCAAGCTTTTCAAGATCCTTTGAATCGATAGCGTTCTTGAGTTCCTTAACGAGAACGATATCTGTTTCTGTAATGTTGAAAACGAAGTCCTTGCTCTTGTCAGGGAAGAGGTTCTGGATTACGTCATAAGCTGAAATGTCGTTAGCTGATACGATCCTGATAAGGAGTACAACACGGCTTACTTCAGCGTTGAAGTGAAGTTCCCTTGCCTTGATAACAATATCACCAGGGAGAACGTTGTCGAGAACTACGTTCTTGATGAAGTTGTTTCTGTCGTATTTTTCATCGTAATACTGCTTGATATTTGTAAGTGTGATCGCAAGAATGCTTGCGTACTTTGCAGCTGTGTCGTCTGTTCCTTCAACGAATACTGCGTAGTCAGGCTTGATGTTTGAGCCAAACGGCTTGTATGTGTAGCCGTCACGGATAAAAATTTCAGATGAATCGTTAAGATCGAGTGAAACGAACTCGTTTGTTGTACCGATCTTGGTAAAGTCACTGCATGCAATGATAGATGCTGTTTCATCAACAACGCCTATTGTTGCTCCCACAGTTTCATTCATCTGATGGATCAAACCCTGAAATAATCTGTTAGCCATAACATTATTCCTTTCTGATATTTAATATATTCATATGATCTTATTGTCAAAAATACAATTTTCGATTTTTGCTCACACTGCTATTAGAGATTGTACCACATTTTTGGAGAGCAATTGTGAACAGACTATTAACAATTGTGCGTTTTTCATGGTTTTTTGTGTATTTTACACAACCATTATACCGTTTCCGGTTCAACTGAAAGACTTATCCAGTTTTCCGAAACAAAGGATCCGTTGGAATCGATCACATAGCGAAGTTCAAGCTTTCCGCCTTCATCGCTCAGTCTGTTGTCGATCGACTTTGTGTAAACGCCGAGCATAAGTCCTCCGAACGGCGTTCCGTAGTGACAGTGATGCTTCTTTTCGACTTCGAGCACAAGTTCGGAAGGCGCTTCCCCTTCACGCCTTACAGAAGCATTTTTAACACCGCTCACTTCGATGACCGTAGTCGAATTCTCAAAGCCTGTGGCCTCAGAATCTTCGTAGCTTATGCTGTATTTATCGTTGTCGCGTGAAAAAAGGCCCTTGGTGGTAAGCTCAAAATCCGTTGAATCGCTGAGCGCGTCATCATCGTGAACACATGTCATTGTTATGATCGCCGGAACAGTAAATCGTTTCCTGCTTTTCTTTTCCGCCATCAGCACACCGACTTTCCGTCATAGTCGTCTATCGCCTGGATAAGGAGAAGACTGATGAGTTCAGTGAAGGAATATCCTTCAGCTTCCAT
This sequence comes from Oscillospiraceae bacterium, assembly GCA_017848205.1. Next base: position 3,014 of record JAGDDO010000108.1, read on the forward strand.
AAGCTTTACAAACATACTGTCCGGTGAGATCTCCGGTACCGGATTTATCTGGCTTATGATGATCTCGCCTTCGTAGTTACGGTAGAAATCGATTCGTGCCATGCCTGAACATCCCATGAGTCTGTAGACATCAGCTGCTGTTTCGCTTATCTGTGCTGCAGTATAGTCCGGAAGATCTGCAGGAACCAGATATTCAGCGTTTTCACTTCCTGAATTGAAGTCCGTTCCATCACGTTCGATCCTTACTTCGCCAGGCGCTGAAACATTGATGCTGTCGTATCCGATGACAGCTACCTGAAGTTCCTCACCTTCAACGAATTCTTCCACGACTACCTTTTCGTCCTGGGTAAGTGCCATCTTGACTGCGTATTTCAGTGATTCAAAATCATGTGCCATGCTTATTCCGGCTGAAGAACCGAAGTTTGCCGGTTTTACGATTATCGGGAACTGAAGATCGTCACAGTATTCGTTGCACTTCTCGTCGAGATCCGGAAGATCGTTTCGGGACATCATTCTCCAGTTTGAAGTTTTGAATCCGTTGTAGCCGAGAACCATTCTTGTGTAGGTCTTGTCCATGCAGGCTGCAGATGCCATAAGGTCGCTTCCCACATACGGGATGCCGGTTGTTCTCAGAAAACCTGCTATGGTACCGTCCTCGCCGTTCTTTCCGTAAAGTACCGGGAAGATAACATCAACGCGGTGAACTGATACCGACCCGTCCTCAATCTTGATGATTCCCTTTCTGTTAGGATCAGGCGAGATGACTACAGATGTGCAGTCCGGATTTTCATGCCAGGTATCGTTGCGTATATCCTCACTGGTTCCCGGATAGTAGAGCCATCTTCCCTTTTTTGTAATGCCTATGCATATCGTCTCGTATTCTTCTGTGTCAATATTGTCTATAATAGATGCTGCTGCCAGAAGAGAGGTTTCATATTCATTGGAAACACCGCCAAATATTAAGGCCATTCTTAATTTTGACATATGCATCCCCCCTTGTTGTTATGTAAATTTCCTGCCATAGACGCTTTATTTTCTATTCTAACATATTTTTGTGAAAAGTGCAAGTGTTCTTTATTTAATTTTCGTTTAAATTGATATACAGCCAAAATTCAATATCAAAATGCAGAAAAAAGCTGTCGGTTTTTATGCCCGACAGCTTTTTATTTGCCGCTTGTTTTTTACATTTCAATCGCCAATTTTGTTTCGTTGCCACTTGTTTTAGAATTGTGCCACAGGCACCACCTGTTATCGGTACGCCTGCGGCGTTCTATCTATATGCAAGCGTCACAGACGCTTGCTCTGTCAAAACACCAAAAGAATTAGTTTGTCGCTTCACTCATCCTCAAAATCATAACTCGATATAGTTACCCTGTAAACAATATTATCTGATATTTTAAAACTTATCTTGGTTTTATCATCGATCATATATGTTAATTGATTTTCCGTATCAGATTCGCCAAGAGTATTTATTATATTTTCTTTGGTAGAACTGAACGTTAATCCCATATATTCAAATTCAAAATCATCAAACATGGAATCCGGACTGATTTTCAGATAAACTACATTTTTATCTTCTTTATGCTTTTCATCAACAGAACAGTTTTCCAGCATCACAGTTCCAATCCTGTTATCACCGTGCCAGAGCTGACTGAACAGGCATCCATCATCTGTTTCATAACATATCTCTTCGTCAATTGTAACGTTTTTTAAATCTTTTAATTTGAAAGGTATACTAACCTTACCGTTCATAAAGCTGAATTCATTCGAAAGATTTTTATCGCCTTTTTCTTCAGTATCAACTGATGATACTGCTTCAGAATCAGGATTCGCTTCATGCTGATCTTTCGAACAACCTATAATGGTTAAAATCATCATCAGTACGATAATAAAGAACAACGTTTTATTTCTTGTAATCATTATAACTCCTTTAATAACTTCAAATCTTGATTAGGATTATATCAAAAATTACACTGTGTTGTCAAGTTGTACTTTTCTCTCTTTAAAACAGAACTCAGAATCTGTTAATATCTTGCTTTCTGATAAAACACAAACCCCGTCTGCATCATGAGGCAGACGGGGTTACAATTAAACTTAGTGCTTTATTAATCAGCGAAATCAGAAGCCATTATTTAAACTTCTTTACAGCTTCCTTTGTCTTTGCAACAATGTTTTCCTTGCAGAGGCCGAATTCCTTGAGGAGGTCGGCTGCAGGGCCGCTGTGGCCGAATTCGTCGTTTACGCCGATTCTTACTACTGGTACAGGACACTCTTCTGCAACTGTTTCAGCTACTGCTGAACCGAGGCCGCCGATTATGCTGTGTTCTTCAGCAGTGATGATGAGACCTGTTTCCTTTGCAGCCTTAAGGATGATGTCCTTGTCGATAGGCTTGATAGTGTGGATGTTGATAACTCTTGCGCTGATGCCGTCAGCTTCGAGGAGCTTTGCAGCTTCAACAGCTTCATTTACCATAAGTCCTGTAGCAACGATAGTTACATCCTTGCCGTCCTTAAGCTCGATACCCTTGCCGATCTCGAACTTGTATGTAGCTTCGTCGTTGAAGATCGGTGTTGCAAGTCTTCCGAAACGGAGGTAAACAGGACCAACGTATTCAACTGCAGCCTTAACAGCAGCCTTTGCTTCAACGCCGTCAGCAGGGTTGATGATAACCATGCCAGGACTTGTTCTCATGAGTGCGATGTCTTCGTTGCACTGGTGAGTAGCGCCGTCTTCACCTACTGAGATGCCGGCATGTGTAGCACCGATCTTTACGTTGAGGTGTGGATAGCCGAT
>JAGDDO010000109.1 GCA_017848205.1 Oscillospiraceae bacterium
CCTGTGCTCATCATTCTTTCCGTACTCGGCGGACCTGCGGGTGTCCTTCTCGGATCTCTCTGCACAGACCGTAAGGGATGCAAGGAAAACATGATGCTCAGAGTCACAGCGTTCTGCATGACATTCATCTGGGCTATCGCAGTTCTCATCTGGCTCGGTCAGATATCCGAAACACATCGTTTCGCTTTCTGGCAGATCTTCGTCCAGCACCGCATTCCGCTCTATGTTCTCGGCGGCATCAACCTTCTCACACTGATAGTTTTCGGCATCGACAAGTTCAAGGCGGCAAAGGAATCAGGCAGCAGAATACCGGTTGCTGTTCTCCATCTTCTCTGCGGAATCGGCGGTTCCGTAGGCGGACTTCTCGGAATGTTCATTTTCCGTCACAAGATCAGAAAGTCATATTTCATTGTGGGAGTGCCGCTTATTATTTTAACTCAGGTGGCTGTACTGCTTTACCTTATCAACTCCCCGTGGTTCCCGAATCTTTACGTGTAATGGAAATCCTATATTAAAGAAACGGACAGCGTGAAACTTTTACGATTCACGCTGTCCGTTTTGTTTTATAGGTGCAGATGAAGTCCTGCAGAATCTGCGTTTAGCAGTATCGAAAAGCCGGTACCGCGTTTTTTATTATACGCCTTTAAATGAAAGTATCTTCCATTTAAGTGTTATGAGATCACAGATATCGGTTTTTCCGTTGTTGTCAAGGTCATAAGGCATGTCAGCTTCCGGATCTCCTAAAAGATACTTCTGAAGTCTCACCACATCAGTCGCATTAAGAAACGCTTCATAAGGCGGATCAGGAATAAGCGGCTGACCGTGAGTTGCTTCCGTGTCACCATCTGCCTGATATACACGGACGTAATCCACCTGCATTTCAGAAGGGATAAGTGCCGCATCCGGTGCTCTTCCCTCGTCAAAGTTTCCGCCTGCCGCAAGGTTCATAATGATGTAGAACTCCTTGTCAAACGGCGCGTAAGGATTGCTCTCGTCAGTCGCCGAATACCATTCCGTATTCGGAATAACGCTGTAGCAGGTACCGTCAACGTACCAGCTTATCTGCTCCTTTTCCCATACGACGCTGTAGATATGGAATCCGTCGTCGTAGGTCTTTCCGTCCTCAAACACGTACTGGTCGCCGGAATATCTGTTTGCAGGCCACTGTCCGCCGTAATGGATGGTTCCGTAGATGGTATTGTTCAGTCTGCCTTTCGCCTCCATGACATCTATCTCGCCGGAGGCAGCCCATGTGCCGTAACTCTCGTCCTGCGGAAGCAGCCACAGTGCCGGCCAGATACCTGTACCGGAAGGCACTTTCGCACAGAAATCTATTCTGCCGTACTTAAACGCAAATGCATCTTTTGAAACAAGCTTTGCCGATGAATACGGCGCTGTTCTGTTCGGATCTTCCGGGAACGACTTCGGCTCATCAAGAAGCTTCAGTGTCAGTTTTCCGTCAGATACATAAGAGTTCTTCGGATTTTCCGTATAGTATTCAAGTTCTGCATTGCCCCAGCCCCATGTTCCGGGATCTTCATTCAGAAAATAGCCGGTCTGATGGCTCCAGTTCCGGGCTTCGATATCCGTACCGGAAAACTCGTCATTCCAGACAAGATGCCAGCCGTCAATTTTAAGATCGTCGCCTTCAGCGAATGCAAGCTTTTCTCTATCTGCGGGATCAGGACGGGGTGCCACCTTGTCAGCAGTTATCGTGTAGTCAAGATAAACAGATGGATCGGATGCAGACTGGAGTCTTACGAAAGTCTTTTCCTTAACGTGGAACCAGAATCCTCCCGGTCCGTCCCAGAAATGTCCGAAGTTCTGGTCGTATATCCAGCCGCTGTCGGCGTTGTTGTCTATGCTCACCCAGTCATTCTGCTTTTCAGTCTTCGCAAAAAGCCTTATATCACCGGCAACCTGTTCGTACTTTACCGATTCATCGCCGTTGAACACCGGAAAAGTAAATCCGGATCCGCCCGTTTCATTTGCTTCCACCACCGGTCCCTGCGTCGGCGTCATGGACTTAACGGTAAGTGTTCCGGCTTCTGCGTAAACGAAGTCAGCAGCATACGAAGAATAATACTGCGTTCCCGCAAGCAGCAGTGCACCTGAAAGTATGCAGGCAAAAACAGCCTTTCTGTTCCTAAAGATATTCATTTATAGATCCTCCCCCGAAAGTTCGTTACAAATAGTATACCGTATTTCAGAAGGTTTAGCAATACCTGCTTAAACTATTGCTTATGAGTCTTAAAAATGTTATAATCATATTGTGTATCCCGCACGAAGAAAACATATTATTTTTACAATACTGCAAGGAGAAATTTACCCATGACAATTACAAACGACATCAGATATATCGGCGTGAACGATCATGTTACTGATCTTTTCGAGAGCCAGTACATCATTCCTGAAGGAATGGCTTACAACTCATATGTTATTTTCGATGAAAAGATCGCTGTAATGGATACAGTTGAAGGAAAATTCGGCGACGAATGGCTTGCAAATCTTAAGAATGCACTTGAAGGAAAAACACCTGACTACCTCATCGTTCAGCACATGGAGCCGGATCATTCCGCTAACATATTAAACTTTATAAAAGCTTACCCTGAAGCAAAGATCGTCGGAAACATCCAGACATTTAACATGATGGGACAGTTCTTTGAAACACTTCCTGAATTTGAAAAGGTAACTGTAAAGGACGGCGAAACACTTTCACTCGGTAAGCACGAACTTACATTCGTTTTCGCACCTATGGTACACTGGCCGGAAGTTATGCTCACATACGACAGCACTGACAAGGTACTTTTCTCTGCTGATGCTTTCGGAAAATTCGGCGCTCTCGACGCGGAAGAAGATGAATGGGACTGCGAGGCACGCCGCTACTACTTCGGTATCGTAGGCAAATACGGAATGCAGGTACAGAAACTTCTGAAAGCAGCTGCAGATCTTGACATTCAGATCATCTGCCCGCTCCACGGTCCGGTACTTTCTGAAAACATTGCTTACTACATAAACAAGTATGACATCTGGTCATCATATAAGCCGGAAGACAGGGGCGTATTTATCGCATACGCATCTATCCACGGAAATACAAAGAAGGCTGCTGAACTCCTCGCTGAAAAGCTTAAGGAAAAGGGCTGCGAAAAGGTTGCCATTTCCGATCTTTCAAGAGAAGACTGGGCAGAATGCGTTGAAGATGCTTTCCGCTACGACCGCATCGTACTCGCTGCTTCCAGCTACAACGGCGATGTTTTCCCGGCTATGAGATCGTTTATCACACATCTTACAGAACGCAGTTACCAGAACCGTACAGTTGCTTTCGTCGAAAACGGAAGCTGGGCTCCGACAGCAAAGAGAACTATGGCAGCACTGCTTGAAAAGAGCAAAAACATCAATTACTGCGAAAACAGCGTAACTATCAAATCTTCACTCAACGCTGATTCAAAGGCAGCACTTGAAGCTCTTGCAGATGAGATCTGCAGAAAATAATTTATGCTTTCCTTCTTCCCGTCAGTGAGGAGCGAAGCATCAGTAATGCATAAACCAGAAATGCGGCGAGAAATACTATAAAGCAGTCCGATAAAACGGATATTACACAGTCTGAATAATCTACAAAATCCGACATACGAGGATCAGGGTACAGTGCATATTCAAGCTCACCGATACTGCGGTTTAAGAGTAAAAAGTCCAGAGCATTCGAAAGATAACCTGAAGAAGAGGCGTTCATACGGTAGAACAGATATATCAGAAAGCACGACACAGCCGATGAAAGAAGCGCTGCAGCCGTATTTATCTTCTGTTTTACTGCTGCAAATATAACAGCAGCTGCATAAAAAGCAAGTAACAGATAAAAACTTATGCATACATCAAAAAAGATAACTCTCGGATCAGATACAGCTTTGCTGCGAAGCGCATCTTCAATAAATGCCACTGCGTTTATATCAAGTTTCAGTCCGAACCGGCCGTAAATGACACCTGTTACAAGGCAGGCTATGTTCATCATCAGAACTGTAACGGCACTGTATCCAAGGGCGATAACACCGGTTCCGAGAACCATGTTCACCCTGGAGGTTCCGCCGTTTACCGCCACCGGAATGATCTTTGCAAGAACATATGCAAAAGCAATACCTGCAAACACCGCACCGATGTTTTCGTAATAATTAAACACACGGTAATGTTCTGCTGTGGAAGGTGAGGTTACAATAAACGGCTCACCAACATACGAAAGCGACGGAATGATAAGCATGTGGATAATGAAAAGCACCAGAAATCCGAGCCCGGACCACTTTAAGTAAGTACGCAGACCCTCACGTCCGCAGAAAGCATATTTAATATATTCACGCATTACTGCCACCTCCTGTTAATGATACTATAAGTTTCTGTAGTGAAGGACGGGAAAAGCTGAGTGTTTCCGGTACATCTTCCGGTTCGCCCTTTATGCATACGCTTGCAAGCGAACCTGCAGTGTTCCTGTTCAGAACTTCCTTTCCTTCCGCATATTCGTCAACGTCACCGGCATTTCCTTCAATAAGATAGGCACTTTCTCTAAGCGCTTCACAGTCATCGTCCGCAATTATTTTTCCTGCTTTCAGAACGAAACAGTGTTCGAGAAGCCCTGCACATTCGTCGATAAGATGAGTCGCTATGATGAATGCTGATTCCGTATCCGAAAAACGTTCCAGAAGCAGACGGTAAAACATTTCACGGTTGTTTGCATCGACACCCAGAGTAGGTTCATCAAGAAAAATGAAATCTGCCCCGCTCGCCATTGAAAGAGCCGCTCTGGCAAGAGTACATGAACCCGTTGAAAGTTCGGAAAAACGTTTTTTATTATCTATTCCGAAAGATTTAAAAAGCTTTTCCGCATAAGCCTTATCCGCATTCTTATAGAAAAACTTCAGTGAATCCACCGCATCGCTTAAACGCATTCCCGACGGCAGAATATTATCGGCACCCATGAAATACATTTTTCTGAGCAAGTCACTGCTTTCCTTTACCGGTTTACCGTCAAGCGTGACCGTTCCCGAAGACGGCATCTCACGGTCGGAGATAACACCAAAAAGCGTTGTTTTTCCCGCTCCGTTGCATCCGAGGAGCCCGTAAATATGACCTTTTTCAATTGTCAGTGAAACATCATCAAGTGCTTTTACCGACCTGAAATTCTTTGAAACGGACTGTACATTTATTACGCTCATCTGTCCCCGTCTCCTTTCAGCATTTCTATTATGTCCTTCTTTTCAAGTCCGAGACGATGAGCCTCTGCAAGAAGCGGTGCAATATAGTCATCGTAGAACCTTACCTTACGGTCGTCAAGAACATTTTCATTCGCATTTTTCGCAACATACATACCCATCCCTCTTTTCTTGTACACCAGCCCCTTGTCGACCAGAATGTTTACACCCTTGCGTATTGTGGCCGGATTGATCTTCAGGCTCACGGAAAGCTCTGTCGTACTCGGTATCTGTTCGTCTTCCTTAAGCTGACCCGTGACGATCTTGTTTTCGAGCCATTCGGCTATCTGTATATATATCGGCTCGGAATCGCTGAAATCAGGATAATTCACACTCATGTTACCACCCCTTCTTTAAGATTATCCGGATAAATAGAAACGTAAAGTCTTCACTTTTCCCCTGCACCGACTGATCAGATCAGTACATTCCGGTAAATATTCCACACTAAGCAGCTAACCGGAGATCTCTCATGTTAGTCGGTTAGTTACTTCTGTAACTAACTATACCAGTAAAAAGATGATCCGTCAAGGCTTATGCCGCCTTTTCGGATCATTTCACAATTGATTATAATATTTTTAGTGGACAACGCACAAAGTTTCTGTTGTCCGCGCATCCGGTTTTAACCGGTATATTTCTTTGCCACCGGAAGAATTCTCTTTGCTGCAAGGGAAACGAGGACTGTGAGAACAACGTCTTTAGGCAGGAAGATAAGAAAACAGTTTACGAAAAGCGGCCATACTTTCATTCCGTCGCCGTCAAGGTAATAGTTCATGATTATGTAGCAGTGAAGCATACCTATCGCGTAGACTACTGCATAACCGGCAAAGGCGGCTGCAAGGATTCTTGCCTGTGAAGGTTCCTTTTCCTTATGGGCGATAAGTCCTGTAACAAAGGCACCCGGAATGGATCCGACAAGGTATCCGAACGTTGGTTCAAACACATACCAGAGTCCGCCTCCCTTTGTGAACACCGGTATTCCTATAAGTCCGAGAATAACGTAAAGCAGAGCACTTAACGAG
>JAGDDO010000110.1 GCA_017848205.1 Oscillospiraceae bacterium
GCACCGTTCCGGAAGCGTCGGAACGTACTTTTCCATGCCGGTCTCAGTCGCCTTTATTTCAGAGTTTAAAAAGATGTCCCGTGATGCGGACATCGTTCACGTTCATCTTCCGTTTCCGCTCGGCGACCTTGCCTGCCTTCTTTCAGGTTACAAAGGCAAAGTGGTTAGCAGCTGGCACAGCGATATAGTAAAGCAGAAAAAACTCATGACTCTCTATAAGCCGGTCATGAACGCATTTCTCAAAAGAGCGGACAGGATCTTCGTTGCGACGGAAGGACACGTAAAAGGCTCGGCATATCTGGGTCCCTACAGCAATAAGTGCGTCGTTGTTCCTTACGGTATAGATACTGAAAGTTACGAAAAGGCGGAAGCAAAACCGTTTTTAACTGAAAAGCTTAATAATAAAACCAGTAAAAAGCTCATGTTCACAGGCCGTCTTGTTTACTACAAGGGTATCGATGTTCTTATAAGAGCCCTTAAAGATACGGAAGACTGTGAACTTTTTATTGCCGGTGAAGGCGTACTTAAAAATTCTCTCGAAACAGAGGTGCGTGAAGACGGATTAATCGACCGCGTTCACTTCCTTGGCCGTCTTTCAGACGACGATCTTAAATCCGCTTTCCGCGACTGCGACATCTTCATCCTTCCGTCAGTGGAAAACAGCGAAGCCTTCGTTATCGTCCAGATGGAAGCCATGGTCTGCGGACATCCGGTCATCAACACTTCGCTTCCTACAGGTGTTCCGTACGTAAGTCCCGACGGAGTAAGCGGTATCACCGTACCGCCGCGTGACGAAAAAGCACTGGCAGATGCCATAAACAAACTTGTACACGACGACGCTCTCCGCGAAGAATACGGCAGGAACGCATACCGCATCGTCCGCGAGCGCTACGCATCGGAAAAGGTACTTGAAAAAATAAGCGGGATCTATGAGGATCTTTTAAGGAAATAAAGAAAAACTGAAAGGCGGAAAACACATGAAGGCACTTATAATCGGCGCTGCAGGATTTGTCGGCGGACATCTTATACGCCATCTTGCATGCGAATGCGGTGCGGAAGTCACGGCTACAAAGCTTCCTTTCGAAAAGCTTGAAACTGAAAACGCAGATGTATATGACCTTGACATACTCGATATTGATGCTGTTTCCGCACTTGTAAAGGAAATAAAACCGGATCAGATCTACCATCTGGCGGCACAGAGTTCGGTTAAGGTATCCTGGGAAAAGCCTCAGCTTACAGCCGATATAAACATAAAGGGGACTATAAACGTCCTTGAAGCTGTCCGTGCTTCCGGATGTACTCCGCGGATCCTTCTTGTGGGATCGGGTGAGGAATACGGTTATCTGAAGCCGGATGAGATACCTGTCCGTGAGGACACGCTTCTCCGTGCAGGCAACATATATGCCGCAACAAAGGCATGTCAGGGTATGCTAGGCGAGATCTACGCCAGAGCTTACGGTATGGATATCGTGATGGTCAGGGCGTTCAATCATATCGGCCCGGGTCAGAGCGAGATATTTGTAGTATCTGATTTCTGCCGTCAGGCAGTCATGATAGAAAAAGGTCTCAGGGAACCGGTGATAAGCGTCGGCAATCTTGTTGCGGAGCGCGATTTCACTGATGTCCGCGACATAGTAAGGGCGTATTCAGCACTTATGAAGTCAGGCGGAAAGGGCGGGACCTACAACGTCGGAAGCGGCAGAGCAAGGAGTATTCAGAGCATTCTTGAAATGATACTTTCGAAAACTTCCGTACACGTCGATGTAAAACAGGACAGCGCAAGGATGCGTCCGAGTGATGTGCCGGTCATCGCAGCCGACATTGCAAAACTGAAAAAGGACACGGGCTGGGAACCCGTTATCGCTATCGGTGATACGATAGATGATATAATGAATTACTGGAGGAAAATATTATGAGAAAAAAGACAGCATTTTTAGCTGCGTTATTATTTACGGCTTCCTTTGCGGGAAACGTATGGACCGTTTCAGCGGAGGAGAGTGCCGCACAGACACCTGCGGCGGAGCAGACTGCTTCAGCAGATGCCGGAACAAAGCCGGAGGAAAACAGTTCTGCACCGACGGAAATACCGTCAGCTTCACCTGCTGTAACATCATCAGCGGAACCGACGGCAGCACCGGCGGAGACTCCTTCTGCCGCACCGACAGAATTACCTTCCGAAGAACCGAAGCAGGAAGAGCCGAAGGAAGAACACGCTGATCTTAAGAAATTCGTAAAGGGAGTAACTGAGAACGACGAGCAGGCAAACGAGCTTATGAACAGGCTCCTTGCGCATGAGACCACTGCATCTGAGGCAGTAATAAACTTCTTCTCAAAGAAAAAC
>JAGDDO010000111.1 GCA_017848205.1 Oscillospiraceae bacterium
CTGAATTCTACAGTGTGCTTTGTCTGGTTATTTTCACCAGTTGTACCTGTGCGGATAACGAAACCGCCGTGCGGGATTCCGCTGTGGTTCTTTATAAGTTCTTCTTCAGTGATGAAGTGAACAGTTGTATCGTAGTCTGAGAAGTAGTTAGGCATTGTCTTGATGTCCTTTTCGATCTGTGCAAGATCTGCACCTTCTTCAGGAACAACAAAGCATTCTCTTGTGTGCTTTTCGCGTGTTGTAAGTTCCGGGTTTTCACCGTTTCTTACTCTTTCAAGAGCGCTTTCTACAGGAATTGTATACTGCTTGCCGTTCTTAACGCCCTTTACGCGTCTTATAGCATCTGAATGACCCTGGCTTACGCCCTTGCCCCAGAATGTGTAATCCTTACCTTCAGGAAGAACAGCATTGCCGTACATTCTGATAAGTGAGAAAAGGCCCGGATCCCAGCCGATTGAGATAATGCCTACCTTGCCTGCTTCCTTAGCAGCCTTGTCAACATTTGCAAAGTGCTCAGGAATTCTTGCGTGTGTATCAAAGCTGTCAACTACGTTGAAAAGCTTAGCGAATTCAGGAGTCTGTACAGGAAGGTCATTTGCACTTCCTCCGCAGAGAATGAGAACGTCGATTTCTGAAGCGTGAGCTGCAGCATCGTTTACTGAGTAAACCGGAACGTCCTTTGTCATGATCTTGACTGTGGATGGATCACGTCTTGTAAAAACTGCCTTGAGGCTTAAGTCATCGTTCTGAGCGATAGCATATTCAACGCCCTTGCCAAGATTGCCATAGCCTAAAATACCAATGCGAATACTCATTTTAAAAACTCCTTAGGTTTAATTTGTGGCAATTAATTTCCTACAAAGCAAGTAGATTTTTATACCACACAGTTTATTTTATCAAATAATCCTTTTTATGTCAATATAATTTTGAAAAAAATTTTTCGTTTTTTCTGATTTTTTAAAAAATAGATTTGAAAACAAATTTTCATTATGATATAATTATTAAGTGATGCGTTTTAAGGAAGTACATATTTGTAATCTACACAATAAACGGAACTTAGGGAAACGCTGATTTATTCATAAATCAGCGTGGGGGTAAAGGCGAAGCCCCGCAAAATCCCACCTCCGGAAATCCGGCGAAGCCGGATTTCCGATTTAATCAGTGTTTCCTTAGTATTCCCTGTTTGGCATTTCCTTTACGTTCATAATAAAGATATACGGCAGGTGCTTTAAAATGAAAGAATTAAAAACATACAGAGGACACATCAGAAACTGGAAAGAACTGTGTTCAGTTCTTGGAATAGACACTTCCCTTTCACGTGAAAAAAGAGAAGAAGAGATCATACTCAAAGGTTACGAAAAATGGGGTGACAGCATAGCTGATCACTTATACGGAATGTTTGCCTTTGCAGTCTGGGATACAGATGCAAAGAAGCTTTTCTGCGTAAGAGACCACTTTGGAACAAAGCCTTTCTACTACTATGAAACAAAGGACGGAGAACTTCTTTACGGAACGTTCATACGTGATATAACAGAGAAAAAAGGTTTTGTAAAAGAGATCAACAGAGATATGCTCCAGATCTACATGACTCTTACCTACGTTGCCGGTGAAGACACATTCTTCAAGGGACTTAAGAAGCTCATGCCTGGCTGTCATCTTACATGGCAGAACGGAAAGATCGATATCGTCCGTTACTGGAAGCCTGAATTTAAGCCAGATAACTCAAAAAGCCTTGAAGACTGGGCTGACGAGATCCACACAACAGTAAAGCAGATGATCGATGAAGTCAAGACTTCTGATGAAACAGCAGAATCATTCCTTTCAGGCGGTGTTGATTCATCTTACGTATTTGCAGTATCCGACGCTGAAATGTCCGACTCATGCGGATATGACGACGAAAGATTTGATGAGTCATTCCTTGCGAAGAAAACTGCAGACTTGCTCGGCAGAAAGAATTCAAGATGCCTTATCACACCTGAACAGTACTTTGAAGCCGTTCCTTACGTAATGTATAACATGGAACAGCCTCTCGGCGATGCTTCAGCCATAGTTTTCGCTATTGCATGCAGAGCGACAGCTGAACACACAAAACTCTGCTACTCAGGCGAAGGCGCTGACGAATTCTTCGGCGGATACAACATGTACAGAAACGCAGAACGCTACGGCGAAAACCTTAAGACTTTCTACGTAGGCAATACAAACATCATGAAGGAAGAGGAAAAGCAGAAGATCCTTAAGCACTACGATCCTTCAGTCCTCCCTATTAATCTTGTTAAGCACATCTATGAGGAAACAGAAGGTCTTGATCCGCTTTCAAAGATGTCAGACGTGGACATCCAGATCTGGCTCGAAGGCGATATCTATTTAAACGTTGACAAAATGAGCACATGCTGCGGTCTTGAAATAAGAATGCCGCTTACAGACAGAAGAGTGTTTGATATAGCTTCACGTCTCCCGTCAAAGTTCAAAGTAAATGAAGAACAGAACAAGGTCGCTTTCAGAACAGCAGCAGCAAAGGTTCTTCCTGATGAGATTGCATTCAGAAAGAAGCTCGGATTTATCGTTCCTATCAGAATATGGCTTGCTGACGATAACTACAACAGCGACGTAAGAGCAAAGTTTAACAGCGATTATGCTGCTGAATTCTTTAATGTTGATGAGATCAACGCGATCTTTGAAGATTATAAGAACGGCAACTCAGACAACTGGAGAAAGGTATGGACTATCTATACATTCCTCGTATGGTATGAAGAATACTTCATCAAAAGATAAATAAACCGTAAAAAAGAGCATATACGTTTTTCACCGGAAAAAAGTGAAAACATATATGCTCTTCTGTTTTTACTTTGGAAAACACCGATTAAACAGGAAATCCGGCTTCGCCCCGGAACTCACGCTGATTTATGAATAATCAGCGTTACCTTAGTAATAAAGTATCACAGTTCAAGTATCTCTTCGGCATTGATATCTTTGAATTCGTATTTTACTTTGCTGCAGCGGAGTACTGTGCTTCGTACAAAACGGCATTTTTCCTCGTCAAAGATCGCTATGTTGTAGCCTCCTATGTGTCTCATCGATGAATATCGGATGCCGGAAATGTCCTCGTGAGCTATTCTTATATATTCAGAAACGAACTGACTTGGAAGATAATCGATAAGTTCATTTGTTACCGGAAGTGAAAAGCTGCGGAACATATCCTTCAGAAAGAGCATGCCCTCCGGCGTGTCCTCGTAGCTCGGTATGTTGTCGAGAACGAAATCAGCTACGACAATGTCCTCGGCGACTTCATATTCCGCAATGCTCACAAACTCATTCTTTATCGGCCTGAGTTCCGCGCATGCCGTGTACTGTTCTGCTGCGGTATAAAGAACAGGAATACCTGCTATATTTACTCTGCCGTTATGTGTTTTCCTGTACGGAGGCACGCCTGACTGCTTTTCATCGAAACCGCAGTTTATACCGTTCGACTTCCTTATTTCGTCTTCAGTAATTTTTCTTCCTCTGTACAGTATCGCGCCTTTAGGAATACTGTACGTCAGCTTGTTTTCACTGATGATCTTGTCAAGAAATCTGCAGACATTTTCCTTTTCATCGGAACCGGTAAATCTGTTATGAAAAACAAGATGATCAGCAAAATTCTTCCATGAAGGAACGTTTATCGTTTTAGGGTCAGATGCATTTAAAGATTTTTTATGTTCTGTAATGTTTTCCATTGTATATTTTCCTCCGCCATCGGATAAATAAGTTTTGATCTGAGCCGAAAATTCTCAGAATGTACAGTGCAATATAGATAACACTGTT
This sequence comes from Oscillospiraceae bacterium, assembly GCA_017848205.1. The sequence goes on from JAGDDO010000111.1 coordinate 3,802, forward strand.
ATCGGTAATGTTAATATAATTATACGTTTCTTATAATTATAGCATTAAAAAAGCAATATTGCAAGGCCATATTAGGCCTCAATTATACAAAACAGAGAATTTTCACTTAATTTTCATTGTTTAAAACCTATAAACGTGGTATAATTAAGGTGAATGTTTAGCTCATACCATTATCATATTCAGTATCATTTTTTCATGTCAATCTACTAAACGGAAGGTGAATATTATTGTTTTCTAAAGAAAGTGTAAAGAAACCTTTTACAGTACTTGTTTGTGTAATTATAGTTCTTGTAATGGGTTTTGTATCATTCACGAGAATGGTACCTGACCTTCTTCCGAGCATAAACCTCCCCTACGCTATCGTAATGACAACGTATGTAGGTGCAAGCCCTGAGGAAGTGGAGCAGACCGTTACAAGACCGGTCGAACAGTCCATGTCCACAATAAACAACATAAAAACAGTCAGTTCGACGTCGCAGGAAAACGTATCGCTTGTCATCCTTGAATTTGATGACAACGCAAATATGGATTCTGCTACGATCGATATGCGTGAAAGCCTTGATACTCTTTCAAACGGCTGGGATGATACTATAGGCAATCCGCTTATCATGAAACTCAATCCAGATATGCTCCCGGTTATGATCGCTGCGCTCAGCGTTGAAGGAATGGATAACAAGGAAGTCTCAGACTACGCTAACGAAACCCTTATCCCGATGCTTGAAGGCATTGACGGAATAGGCAGCGTTTATGCTTCAGGTCTGATAAATGAAAACATAAACGTCGTTATCAGGGAGGAAAAGGTCGATAAGATCAATGAGAAGCTAAAGAACAGTGTTTCCGGCAAACTTGATGACGCAAAGGAAAAGCTTGACGACGCAAAAACAGAAATTGCCGACAACACCAAGAAGCTTGAAGATGCCAAGAAGCAGTTTAACGACGGCATGATCCTGGGATCTCAGGGAATCGACGAAGCAAAGTTTGAAATATTAAAGAATGAGATCAAACTGGCAAACGGCAAGGAAGAACTTGCGAAAAAAGAAACAGAACTTCTTGATGGCCTTAAACAGATCGAAGAAAACGAAAAAACTCTGAACGAAAATATGCAGGCACTGCTTGAAGGTCAGAAACAGCTCGATGAGGGTGCTGCTCAGATAGAAAGCGGCATAAAACAGATCGATGACGGAATAAAAGCCATTGACACGGGACTTGAGGCTATGAAAACCGGACGTGAACAGCTGGAACAGTCCGCCGAAGCAGCAAAGGCTGGTCTCCTGCCTGATGAAATGGTAAAAATGATAATTTCACAGACAGCAGTTCAGATGGAACTTGACGCCTCCGGCATTGAGGATCTTGATGCTCTGCTTGCTGCCTTTGATGCAAAAAAAGCTGAGACCGAAAAGACACGTTCCGAACTCCTGACTCAGAAAGCTGATCTTTTAAATAAATCTGAAGAACTTGAAAACAAGAAAACAGAGCTTTCAGAAGGCAAAGAAAAGCTTGAAAGCGGTATGACTGAACTTGCAGCCGCTAAAAAGCAGGCGCTTGAAGGTAAAGCTGCACTTGAAGCTGCAAAGAAAGAA
>JAGDDO010000112.1 GCA_017848205.1 Oscillospiraceae bacterium
AAAGAATCGTACTTATGCAGAGCTGTTACTCTTGTCTGTATCTTTCTTTCAGGATCATCAATACGTGAAAACTCGAATATACGGATTATACATTAAAAAGATTATCAGGTTCTACAAGAAATATATTCTTCTCGTTCTCTGCCTTTTCTCTGATCCATTCTGTAAATCCGCCTTTGCTGAAGAAATAGAAATACTTTTCAGTTATACCGCTGAAATTATCTACGGTAGCTGATAAATCATCAAACTCTTTTTTATCAAGCGGCGAATTTTTATATTTGCATTCACAGAATACGGCTTTTCGGTTATCTCTGCTTAGTAAAAGAATATCACAGTCATCCTGACGCTTCAGTTTACTGTTCGTTCCCCACCATTTTCCCATCTTAGGAGGGATAAAAGGAAGCTTTTTCTGTTTTGCAAGACGTTTCATGTACTGGCAGCATATCTTTTCAAATATAAGTCCCATATAATCGTTGAACGACTCCGGATCAGTTATTTCTTTGGCTGCGTCCTCCGCTCCGATAAGTTCGTAGTAGCTTTTTTCTGTAAAAAGATACCGGAACCAGAATGCAAAGAAATTATCACTTATACTGTAAAGCGTTTTACGCGAGCTTTCTTCCTCGCCGCACGGGGTATTTCTGCTTATAAGTTTCAGATCTATAAGAGTTTTCAGATATTTACTGCACTTTGAAGGCTCTTCGTGTATCTTCTGTGTTATATCATTCATTCTGCTCGCACCATTTGCGATTGCCTCAAAAATACTGTTATACACTGCCGGATCACGAAGTTCCATCTTCAGAAGCGACTGGGGTTCTTCGGTCAGAAATGCACCTGTACGCAAAATGTTTTTTGCAATATTGTCCTTTATTGATCTTTCAGGATCAAATGTCTGAAGATAACACGGTATTCCTCCAAGTATCCCGTATGCCGCAAGTTTTTCCTCTGAAGAATAGTTTCTGAAAAACTCTGCACTGTCAAGGTAATCAAAAGGAAGCAGTTCCAGCTGTGATGTGGATCTGCCGTAAAGAGGACTCTTGTACCCCATTACGTCATTCTCCATAAAACTTACACTTGATCCGCACAATATCAGAAAAATGTTTTTGTTTTTCCACGAGTGATCTACCGTATGTTGAAGAATGCTTTTTATACTCGGATTTTCCGCTGCTATAAAAGGAAATTCATCTATGATAATAGTGACTTTGTTTTTGCCGGAAGCTTTAAGACCGATATAGTCAAATGCCTTTTCCCAGCTTTCAAAACTTCCGAAATCTTTTCCTTCAAAGTACTTCTGAACTGTTCTGGAAAAATCAATAAGGTTCAGAGCATCATTTTTTTCCTGTGCGGAAAAGAAAACAGTAGACGATCTGGTGCTGAACTCCTTCAAAAGCGAGGTCTTGCCAACACGCCTGCGGCCGTAAAGCACAAGAAATTCAAATTTTTTCGAGCTGTGCAGCTCATTCAGCAGCTCAAGTTCATTCTGACGTCCTATGAACATAGAATCCTCTCCTTTTCATTTTAGTGAATTACGATTATTATACTCCTGTTTCACTAAATTGTCAATAGAATAGCATGCGAACCGCAGCAGCTTTCTGCAATTATCGCACAATTTTAGGCGATATCACTCTATATTCTTTGACAATACACTGATTTCAGAAGGAAATGCACAAATATTTCTGCATTTTGTTACTGACCACAGAAACTGACTATACATTTCAGTTTTTTTATAGTATAATATATAGTAAACCACAAATACAATTAATGGAGGTTGTATACAAATGTCAAGAAAAATCAGAAAAATAGCAGCAACTGCTTTAGCTTTTGCTATGCTCGCCGGATCTGCAGCCGGATTCTCTGCAGTACAGGAAACACCGGTTATCACTGTTTCAGCTGCTGAACAGGCTGTATCTGCTACAAAGGCTGCAAACGGAATCGCAGGTCCTACTATCGATGCAGGCACATACAAGATCGCAGCTGGTGATACTTTCAAGGTAAAGATAAAAGTAACAGACAACGCTGACGGCTTCAATGCTATCAACGCATGGCTCGATGTCAACACAAACTACTTCGAGATCGTAGATAAAGCAAACGGCGATCCTGATATGGCAGAGTACGAAGACAGTGAAGCATATACAGCTGTTACTCTCAATGAGTACAGCAAGAAGAACGTTGGCAAGGAAATAAAGACTATTATTACACTTTACAGTGATACTAACAATCTCAAGGGCGACGTTGTTATTTCAACTATCACACTCAAGGCAAAGGCTGATGCTCCGGCTGGCTACTACTCTCTTCCTTTTGATGCTGTAGGCGACGACGGTGCTATGGCAAACCGTATCGATGAGAAAAGAAATCCTATCGTAATCAACCCTACATTCCGCGGTGCGCTTGTTCAGATCGGCGAAGGAACAGACATGATCTATCCTGCTTCATCATCTTCTTCAGATATTCTCAAGGGCGACTTCAACCTCGACGGCAAGGTATCACAGACTGACGCTACATTCATGCTCAGATATCTCCTTGAAAGCTCAGTTTCAGATAACAAAACGGATGTTCTTTACGACCTCATAAAGGGTACTATCCGTGAAGAGCTTAAGAACGAATCAAAGGAAAAGATATTCGAGCTCGCAAATGCATCCGGAGACGTTGACGGTTCTGAAAGCGGCAAGTCATTCAAGCAGACTGACGCTACATACATTCTCAGAGCACTCCTCAATGACAGCAAGATCGACAACGCTTTCTGGACGACATTCTTTGCCTGATCAGTTCTGATAAAGATTTAAGGATACAATGATTTAATCAGCTAAAAAACAAAACGGAAGAAGAGCTTCATGCTTTTCTTCCGTTTCTTATTATCCGGATATTCCTATTATAACTTATCAGGGAAACACTGATTAAATCGGAAATCCGGCTTTGCCGGATTTCCGGAGGTGGGATTTGCGGGGCTTCGCCCCGGGATTCCACGCTGATTTATTAATAAATCAGCGCTTTCTAAGCGGGTTCTTATTCTTCTGGTTTTGATTCTGTTCCTGATTCAGTTCCCGTTTCAGTTTCTGTTCCTGTTTCTGCTGCCGGCTGCAGGATCAGTGCCTCTAAAATCACAAAATCACGTGTGCTGAATGATCCGTCAAGATTTACATCACATGAGTCCTTGTATTCAGCTGAACCGAGAAGGACCTTTCTGAGGTAAACAATATCTTCGGCATTGACTTCACCGTCTTCATTTACGTCGCCGCTGCACTTTGAAAGGTCTGTTTCTTCCTTATATTTTCCGGCAAGTATATTTGTCATGATAAGAAGATCATCATAGTTAAGATTCTTGTCAGAGCCGGTGATATTGGCATTCTTCTTTCCCTGTTCGGAAGGAACGTATTCTGTCAGGCCTTCAAGGTACTGGTAGTACATGACTGTGTCCAGAAGATCAAATGTGTTATCGCAGTTGAAGTCACCGCTTACCGGAACAAAATCCGACGGAGCAAGTTTTTCAGTAGGAAGAGTATTTTTCTCTCTAAAGAACTCTGCAAGTGCTCTCAAGTCTTCCGTATCCAGACCTGTGGAGTCCTTTCTGTATACATTTGCATTTTCAAGACCCTGCTTTGAAGGCTGATAATCTGATACACCGTAAATATATTTGTAGAGCATTGCAAGGTCGACCACATTCACTTCATTGTCACAGTTGAAGTCACCTGCAAAATGTTCCACCTCAGTTGTTACAAGAGTTTCAGTTGGTATTTCAGTAGTTTTCTCCGAGAAAAACTCTGCAAGTGCCTGCACGTCATCCATATCAAGGTCTGTTGTATCCTTTTTATAGATATTGGCATTCTTAAGTCCCTGCTCTGACGGCTTATAATCGGATACCTTGTTGAGATATTTAAACAGCATTGCAAGGTCGATCACATTCACT
>JAGDDO010000113.1 GCA_017848205.1 Oscillospiraceae bacterium
GAACAGTTTCACCGGGAGACTTCACTCATGCCTATGATCTTATCACATTCATTCAGGATAACTACGACCTGAACATCCTTGCTGCCTGCTATCCTGAAGTGCATCCGGAGAGTACGGGAGCTGTTGATGATCTTAAGTGGCTCAGACACAAGGTCGACTGCGGTGCTGATCATCTTATCTCACAGCTTTTCCTTGACAATGAATATTTCTTCAGCTTTCTCGAAAAGGCACGCATCGCCGGTATAAACGTACCGATTGAAGCCGGCATCATGCCTGTAACAAATAAAAAACAGATCGAAAGAATGGTAAAGATGTGCGGAGTTGAACTTCCTAAGAAGTTCATCCGTGTCCTTGAAAGATACGAAGACAACGACATCGCTCTCCGCGACGCTGGTATCGCATACGCAGTAGACCAGATCACTGACCTTATTGCCGAAGGCGTTGACGGCATACACCTTTACACAATGAACAACCCGTACATAGCTCACAAGATCTATGACGCAGTTCAGAACCTCGTAGCAGCAAAGGCAAACGCCTGCTGATCGGAATAACAGGAGATAACTTATATAAATGCGAACAGCACGACTTACCGTTTATCGGTTTAAGTCGTGCTGTTTCTGATTATCGCTTTTTTTATACTATGAAAATCATTTATGGCATTCTGTAAAAGTGTATTCGGTTTCGCCGTCTTCATTCACTGTCGTTCCTGAGAGGTATGAAAGTGTGGTACCGTCTGCGGAAAGAATGATCTCACGGCAGTTTCCGCCGTATTCTCCTGTGCTGGTTACGAAACGGATCTTGTGATCGCCCTCTTCGGTTTTTGTCTCATCAAAATAGGATACACCGCTTTCGAATCCGTCTTCACCTGATGCAGATACCTTGTATGGCTTGTCACCGCTTCCGTCTGCGAAAGTGATGGTAAAACTGCCGTCAGATGACTTCCAGGTGCCTTTGAGCAGATCAAATATCTCACCCTTTGAAAGTCTTACCTTTATGCCGGATCCATTGCCTTCCGATGATCCTTCACCATCTGCTGCTGCGGCTTCACCGTCTCCGGAACCTTCTGAACCTTCACCCTCTGAAGAAGCATTTTCCTCTTCCTTCAGCTGAAAATCATCAAGGTCGCCGAGGTAGGTACAGCCGTTTTTTTCTGCCTTGTTGGTAAGAAGAAATTTAAATTCTTCGTTTTTGAGGTCCTTGACTTTAAGGTTCGTGTTTTCATTAAGTTCGACCTCGGCCATGGTTACGGCACTGACATCGCCCTTTATGGAAACACTGTTCTTTTCAGCATCAAAACTGCATTCAACGTTTTCCGTGATCTCATTTTCCTCGGCATCGTAAACCCTGACTGTAACATCTTCCGCTTCAAAGTTTTCAATGGCGAAATTGAGTTTGAGTTCTTCTTCCGACTCAGTTGAGTTCAGAAGCTTGATGGAACTCTCATCTTCCTCATAAATAACGTTATCTGCGTATTCGTACTTGGTCCCGTCCTCCTTGCCGCATCCGGTAAAAGATGCAAGGGCAAAAACAGATGATATCATTATAATTAACAGTTTACGTTCCATAGCATAACTCCCCTTATCATAAATCAGCGGGATAACCAGCAGTTACCGTTTTAAACTGTCACGCTCCGTTGATTTAAGAAAAAGCACAGATAAATACAGATCCGTGCGCACCAGTACTTGATTATGTATAGATTATAACATATTTTTAATTATAAAACAAGCATTTTCACCAAATTTTCATTACTTTATATTCTTCTGCTTCCACGGCACTCTTAAGTACCTCATCAGGCACATCCGCACTTAAAGTAACCACAGCCTTTTTCTCCTCATGGCTTGCAGATGCGCTTTCCACTCCGTCAAGAGCTTCAAGAGCCTTTTTTACATGAGCTTCACAGCGCGGACACATCATTCCTTCGATTTCGATAGTTTTTGTCATAGTTTTTTCCTCCGTTTTCATTTCTCCGGATAGTTCTTCTCCGGAATAATTCTGTTTTATTTTTTTATCATGACCGGAATCATGAATTTTAACAAGATTAAGTCTCAGTGCGTTCATGCATACACAGAAACTCGAAAGAGCCATTGCTGCGGCTCCGTATGCCGGTTTCATCTCAATACCGTACAGTCCCATTGCAAGCGGAATGCAGAAGGCGTTGTAGATAAAAGCCCAGAAAAGATTTTCGTGAATGTTTCTTATTGTGGCACGGCTGAGTCTTATTGCCGCAGATACATCAGTAAGTCGGCTTTTCATTATTACTATGTCAGCTGCGTCAACTGCAACATCTGCACCCGCGCCGATGGCAACTCCGGTGTCGGCAGTTACAAGTGCCGGAGCATCGTTTATACCGTCGCCAACCATTATAGTCTTTCCCTGCTTTTTAAGGATATCTATGCATCTTGATTTACCGTCAGGAAGGACTCCGGCAACAACATCATCAACTCCTGCCTCGGCACCTATTGCTGCTGCAGTGCGTTCATTGTCTCCGGTTATCATCACAACACTGATACCCATGCCTTTAAGTTCACTTATAGCCTTTGCAGAATCTTCCTTTATAGTATCAGCTACCGCTATAAGTCCGATATATTCACTGTTCCGTACAAACAGAAGAGGTGTCTTTCCTTCTGAAGCAAGAGCATCAGCTTTTTCCTGCACATCAGGGGGCAGTTTCACCTTTCCGGAAATGAATTTCAGACTTCCGCCGGTAAGCGTGTTCCCTTCAAGCTTGGCCGTAAGTCCGTTTCCCGGAAGTGCTTTAAAGTCA
>JAGDDO010000011.1 GCA_017848205.1 Oscillospiraceae bacterium
TCGTAAACTGTCGGGCCGTAGTCGTGTGGTGAGTAAACGAGCTTGTTGTTGTATTTGCCGAGGTCTACCGGATGGTCTGCCACGCCGCGGAGGTTTCCTCCCCACCAGTTGAAGTAGTAGTCCTTCTTGTCGGTGGATTTGTAGTTACCGTTCTTCTTGGTATCGATCGGATAGCACTCGATACCTTCGACCATAACGAGCAGGTTAGGGTTCTTGTTAAGAACTGCAAGGCCGGCCTTTTCAGCAATGTACTTCCAGTTGTCAGAATCCTTGGAATCGTCCCACTTTGCACGCGGATTTTCGTCCGGCTTTCCGTGAGGTTCGTTTTCAAGGTCAATGGCGATGATGGTATCGTCATCCTTATAAGTGGAAGCGATCCATTCAAGAGCTCTTATGTAGTCCTTTTCAGATATCTTGTCGTCGCACCATAACGGATAGTTGTGGCCTGCGGCGTTTGTAGTTGCACAGTGGAAATCGATCATGATCTTCATACCGTTGGCACGGCACTGACCGATAACGTAGTTGAAAATTTCAAGGCTGTTCATTCCAACGAGATAGGAGTTTGTAGCCTGGTTGAAGTTTGCCTGCGGATAGGTACCGTCCTCCCACTGATTTACGAGTTCAGTTGAGATCGGGATTCTGATAAGGTTGAAGCCGTGGTCTGCGATGGCATTTACAGATGTGTTCAGATCAGCGTTCCAGAGTCCGTCGAAAATGTTGGTACCTGTGTTGTAGCCGAACCAGTTGCATCCGGTGAGCCATACTTCCTTGCCGTTCTTGTCAACGATCTTGTTCTTTTCAACAGAGAGCCAGTCGTCTGTTGAAGGAGCAGGAACTTCCTTGGCGTTCGGAGATGAAGTCTGTCCGCCGTTCTGATTGCTGTTCTGGTTTCCGTTATTATTCTGATTCCAGTTATTGTTGTTGTTCTGTCCGTTCTGAGCACCGTTTGAAGCAGATGTGTTTCTGGCTGTGAATACTGCTTCCTTTGCACTTATGTCCTCCGGCGATGCGATCTGGATGCCGAAGTTGATGCTTCCGTTCGGAAGAATGTTGCCGGTGTTGTTGTCCGGCTTGATAATAAGTGTGCTTCCGTCAAGCTCCCATGTAAGTCCCCATGAATTCTTGACGTCGATGTCCTTGTTTACAGGCACTGTTACCTTCCAGTCGCTTATCGTATCGGACTGGTTGTTAGTTACAGTACCGTCAAGCTGGTAGATGTTAATGTTTCCTTCCGGCCAGCTGTTACCGTTCTTCAAAGTAAAGGCGATCTTTTTGGTATCAGCGTTCTCACCGGAGTTTTTGTCCCCGGCTTTATCCTTTGACTTGTCTTTTTCCTTGTCTTCCTCATCTTCATCGGAGTCGTTTTCTTCGTCGGCTTCTGAAGATGACTCTTCTTCATCATCTTCCTCTTCGCTTTCTTCTGTGTCAGCGTCGCTGCTGTCAGAAGACCGTGTGTCCGGAAGGGAAGTGTTCTCTTCGGGCTGGGCGCAGCCGGTAAGAGAGAATGAAGAGAAGACCAGGCAGAGTGAAAGAAGGGCTGCTGTGATTTTTCTGGTTCCAGTCAATTTACACTCATCCTTTATAATCTTTAGTTTTCCGTGTTGCATTAGGAAACGCTGATTTATTTGTAAATCAGAGCGGGGCACGGGGCGAAGCTCTGTATTTACGGTTTGATCAGTGTTCCTTTAAAATAATTGTATTTTTGTTTTCGGGTAAAATCTCTACAGAATAATTCTATCTCATAACACAGTTATTGTCAAATTAATTCATAGTTAAAAATTTATTTTCATTCAAATGGATATTATTTAATATAAAAGCCGTCCCGTTTTTGTCATTTAGGTTATATAATGTAGTATTTAATTTATGCTTAAATTACAGATTTTTATTGAATTTAAGCATTCACTGTGGTATAATAAAAATGTACAATTTTAAAAATCGACCTCCCCTACACACGCAGGGACAGGTATTCTGGAGAAGAAAATATGAATAATTATGATGTAATTATTGCAGGAAGCGGAGCAGCCGGACTTTATGCTGCTATCAATCTCCCTGAAAACCTTAAAGTACTTGTTATTTCCAAAAGGGAGCTGAAGCTTTGTAATTCAGCGCTTGCGCAGGGCGGTATTGCCGGCGTTTACAATTCTCCGGGTGACAATATCCAATTGCATCAGAACGATACACTTATTGCCGGAGGCTTTAAAAACAACAGTGAAACACTGCACATTCTCGTAAGCGAAGCAGCATACGACATAGAAAACATCATTAAGTTCGGTGTTGAATTCGATAAAAATCCTGACGGAACTTACCACCGCACACTCGAAGGCGGTCACTGCAGACACAGAATATTCCATCACAAGGATGCGACCGGTGCCGAGATCGTTGACAAGCTCATAATCAAGGCAAAGTCACTTCCTAATGTTACAATACTCGAAAACACACTTATGTGTGAAGCAGTAAAGACTGATACAGGTTTTTCAGTAAACCTTCTTAACGACGAGGGATACTCTGCCGCAAACAGCCATTTTCTTATCATGGCTACAGGCGGTATAGGACGTGTATATGAATTCACAACAAACTCTGCTATCGCAACAGGTGACGGTATCTCAATGGCCTACGACATGGGTGCGGACATAAAGAACTTAAGCTATGTTCAGTTCCATCCGACTGCATTCAACAACAGACAGACCAGAGAATGCTTCCTCATTTCCGAAGCGGTACGAGGTGAGGGTGCTTACCTCCGCAACTATCACGGCGAGAGATTCATGCACAATTACGATGACAGACTTGAACTTGCTCCGCGTGATGTTGTTTCACATTCAATTATTCATGAAAGCAGAAAACAGAACTCCACTGAGTTCTATCTCGATATAACACACAAGGATCCTGAGTTTCTTAAGAACCGTTTCCCGATGATCTACAAGAATCTTCTTGATCAGGGATTCGATCTTACAAAGGACTGGATACCGATATTCCCGTGCCAGCACTACCTCATGGGCGGCATAAACGTTGACAAGAACGCTCAGACCAAGATCAGAGGCCTTTACGCTGCAGGCGAGTGCTCACACACAGGTGTTCACGGCAACAACAGACTTGCAAGCAACTCACTGCTTGAAGCTCTTGTGTTCTCAAGACATGCGGCACAGCACATAGCTGCAAATGCTGAAAGCGTTCCGAAGGAATTTGCAGAGCATAAGTTTGATACACACGAAGACAAGCCGGTTATCCCTAAGGGAATCAGAACCGAAGTAAGAAAGATCATGCAGGAAAGCGCCTTTGTCATTCCGGACAAGGAAGCTGCTGTCCGCGGATTTGAAAGAGTCAAGGAACTCAGAAATCTCATCCACTCGGAAGACTACTGCGTGAACAGGGACTATGTTGAGGCAAACTCACTCATCACTATAGCTTATCTCATTCTCAGGGAAATTATCTGACAAAGGAAAGGAACTTATCTATGAAGCTTTCTCAGCTGTACATTGACGATATAATTAAGACCGCGCTTCTTGAAGATATAAACTACATGGATGTCACAACTGACAATCTTCTTGATGATTCACACAGAAGCGAAGCGTATTATGTTGCCAAGGACGACGGTGTTCTCTGCGGCATCGAAATTGCAAAGCGCGTATTCGATCTTGCGGGAGCAGACGTTGATTTTACCGTAAAAATAAAAGACGGCGAACATGTTAAAAAGGGCGATATCATTGCTGAAATGACAGGTTCGACAAGAACACTCCTCAAGGGTGAAAGAACAGCTCTTAACATTCTTCAGCACATGTCCGGCATTGCTACTGCAACGAACAGATGTGCCGAGCTTGTAAAGGGCACGAACGCAATGGTAACTGACACAAGAAAAACTCTTCCGGGACTCCGTGCACTTCAGAAATATGCTGTTACGGTAGGCGGAGGAAAGAATCACCGCTACAATCTTTCCGACGGGGCAATGCTCAAGGACAATCACCTTGATGCTTACGGCGGTATCACACCGGCTGTAAAGGCTCTCCGCGAAAAGATAGGCCACATGGTCAAGATCGAGGTCGAGGTAAGAAATCTCGATGAACTGAAGGAAGCACTCGACTGCGGATGCGAAGTTATCATGCTCGACAACATGAGCTGCGATGACATGAAGAAGGCAGTTGAGATAACAGCCGGCAGAGCGCTTCTTGAAGCATCAGGAAATGTTACCGAGGCAAATATCAGAGACGTTGCTCTGACAGGCGTAAACATCATCTCACTCGGAGCACTGACTCATTCAGTAAAGTGTTTCGATATTTCCATGAAGATAAAGACAAAGAAATAAGGGAAAAGAATATTAAATAAGGAAGTGAGCATAAAGTGGATAGTTTATTTGACAGTTTCAAAAGCAACTACACCAAGGATTCATACCGTATTATGAGCACTGTAAGTGCTTCGGTAAAGGAAACATTTTTCTATGTTCAGGAGATCGGTTATCTTGATGTTATCAAGCCTTATAACACGATCCGTGATAATCTCGATTCCTTCCTGTTCGTGATCATTCTTGACGGCAAGGGTGAGCTCATTTACAACAACAGATCCTATACACTTACAAAGGGATGCTGTTTTCTCATCGACTGTCTCAAACCGCATTCATACAAGAGCAGTCTGAGTGAACCATGGAAGCTTCTGTGGCTGCACTTCAACGGACCGACTGCCCGCGGATATTACGAATATTTTGCAAACGCCTATATAAACGTTATTCATCCTGATATTATCGATCCGTTCGAAGACCTTATGCGTCAGCTGATCGAGATAAATACCAGACATGATTCCTCCACAGAGGTGCGTTCTTCAAAACTCATAGTTGATCTTCTTACTCTTATGATGACCTTCAAGAAGAACGATACTATCTACACTTCGCAGATAGTAAGAAAGCTTGCTGAGATAAGAAGATATATCAACCGCAACTACACTACCGATATCTATCTTGAAACCATATGTGAAAAGTTCAACATAAGCAAGTTCCATCTGACCAAGGAATTCAAGAAAGCTTACGGTATCACTATTGCCAAGTACATAATGCAGAAGCGTATAGGCAACGCAAAATGGCTGCTTAAGTACTCTGACAAGACACTCGAGGAGATTTCAGCTGCCTGCGGATTCTACGACACATGCTACTTCAACAAGCAGTTCAAGGCGATCGAATCTACAACACCTTACAAGTACCGCAAGTCGTGGCTTGAGAAAAATATCGAGTTAAAGACCGATGATGGAGAGTAACGGAATAATCGCAACTGAGCCCATGAAACAAAGGTCCGTTCTTAGCGAAGGCAATAAGAGCCGTCTTTACTCTGTTATAAAGAGAGCCGCCCGTGGAGAAAAGATAACTTTTTCTGTCATAGGCGGCTCAATTACTCATGGCTGTCTTGCAGATTCGCGGAAGGAGTCCTATGCGGAGCTTACCTGTGACTGGTGGAGAGATAAGTTTCCGTGGACAGTTGTAAACTATGTAAACTGCGGTATAGGTGCGACAGATTCCTACATAGGAGTCCATCGTGCCGGACGTGACCTTCTTACTCACGATCCTGATATCGTTATAGTCGAGTTTTCGGTGAATGACACCAATGAGATCATCAATCCGGAATCGTACAGGTGCCTTGTGAAGAAGATACTTAATCACGATTCGGAACCGGCGGTAATTCTCCTGTTCATGGTGGATCAGATGGGAAGTACATTCCAGAAGGTTCACTCTGAAACAGGCTGGCTCTATGACCTGCCTATGATAAGTTACGCTGATGCCATCGGTCCGGAGATACAGGCCGGAAAGCTTAAGTGGGAGAACATCTCACCGGATGACATACACCCTTCCTCTGCAGGTCATGCGCTTGTGGCGGAGCTTATAAACTCCTACATGGACAAGGTGTTCTCGGAGACATTTTCAAGCGAAGCGGAATACTACGAGATAATCGAGTCCGAGGATAAGTACGACAACGCACGTTTTCTCGACAACCGTGACATAAATCCTGTTCTGTGCACCGGTTTCTGGCCTTCGGACATAAGTCCGCAGTTCCCGCACAGCTGGACAACGACCCAGGAGGGAAGGATCTGCTTTGAAGTCATTGCCCGGAACATAGGCATTGTTTTTCTGCGCACAGTTGACTCGCGGAGCGGTGTCTATTCCGTGAGACTCGACGGAAAGCCGTGCTGTACGCTTAACGGCGACTTCTCCGGCGGATGGGGCGACTATGCCGATTATAAGGAGATACTTGTATCAGATCTTCTCCAGACACACTACATCGAGATCGAAATTGCAGACGGATCAGCGCATACCGGTTTTACGGTTCTCGGGCTGTGTCTCAGCTGATTACAGCGAATATTAAATAAGTTAGCGGATAACCTGAACTTCAGGATATCCGCTTTTTCAGTCTAAATCATATCACAGATCATATAAACAAAAAGCCGAACCGGCAATGCCGGTTCGGCTGAAATTTTATTCTGAAAAATCAATAATAAGCTTCGTCGTCGTGACCGTTGTAGTGTTTCTTGATTGCTTCACTTGAACCGTATGAGAAACAGATTATTATGTTTATCACGAGAACTGCAAGGTACATTATTTTAGCTGTACCCTGTACCTTTGAGAACATTACGAACAGTCCCGGAATTACGTGAAGAACTGTACCGAATGTAAATATATTTGAAGCTATTTTTCTTGTTGTGTTTGACTTTACAAGCATTGCGCCCGCACCGCCGAGGAAGATGATTCCGAGGATCGTTGTGCACATATTGCATGTTTCAAGGAATGCCGGAGTTTCATCCTTAAGTGCCATGAAGGAGTAGAGAAGTGTAAGAAGTCCGGATATCATGCCGATAACCATGATAACAATAACCAGCATGCCGCCCTTTCTTGCAAGATCTGCTTCCTTTTCACGCATGAATTCACGGTAGACTTCACGGCTCTTTTCCTTGTCAAAGCTTTCAGGAACTGAGTTGAGTGAACTCTTTATTGCTCTGTCAACTGCAGTCTTCTTGGCATTTTCAAGATCAGGGTCAACGAATTTAGGAACGTAACGCTGTTCGGTCTGAGGTTCATCTGCAAGTACAGGTTTCTGAACATCATCCAGATTTCTGCTTGTCTGGCCTGCACCGCCGTACTGCTGGAACGGCTGACTTACAGCCTGAGCATTCTGAGCACCGTACTGCTGAAATGGCTGACTCGTTGCCTGAGCACCATACTGCTGAAACGGCTGGCTTGTAGCCTGAGGATTCTGAGCACCGTACTGTCCGAATGGCTGGCTTGTAGCCTGAGGATTATGAGCACCATACTGCTGGAACTGCGGAGCTGCGGCCTGAGGAGCCTGAGCACCGTACTGTCCGAACGGCTGGCTTGTAGCCTGAGAGTTCTGAGCACCGTACTGCTGGAAAGGCTGACTTACAGCCTGAGGGTTCTGAGCACCGTACTGCTGAAATGCAGGAGCTGCGGCCTGAGGAGCCTGAGCGCCGTACTGCTGGAACTGCGGAGCTGCGGCCTGAGGGTTCTGAGCACCATACTGCTGGAACTGCGGAGCTGCAGCCTGAGTATTCTGGGCACCGTACTGCTGGAAGTTCGGTGCAGCGGCCTGTGCGTTCTGAGGAGCACCGTACTGTGGTGCTGCGCCTGGTGTGAAAGTATCTGCAAGAACAGGAGCTGCAACATCGTCGAGTCCTGCTGTTTTCTTTTCAGGGGTATATGATGTTTCTTCAAGTGTGGGAGCCTGAATTCCGTCGAGACTACGTTTTACGGACTTTGAAGGATCGTATGTAGTTTCTTCAAGAACAGGTGCACTGATACCGTCAAGATTGTGGTTGTTTTCAGCCATTCCTGATCACCTCGCTGTTATTATGATCCGTGTGCTTAAAGTCTCTCAGAGTGAAATAATTCTCCGCCTCTGAGAGAATACGTTACTTAAGCTTACGGTTTTGTTTTTTATCAGTTTTTTTCGATTGTCTGTGTTCTGTCCGGACCAACACCGATCATGCATACAGGGCATTCAATGAGTTCTTCAACACGTCTGATGTATGCCTTGCATGTTTCAGGAAGTTCGTCGAATGATCTGCATCCTGAAATATCTTCTGTGAATCCAGGAAGTGTCTCGTAAACCGGTTCAACACCGTCGAGTTCTTCGAGGGCTGCAGGGAAGTTCTTAAGGATAGTGCCATCCTGCTTTTTGTAAGCAACGCAAACCTTAAGGTCACCGAGACCGCAGAGTGTATCGAGCTTGTTGAGTGCAAGACCGTCAAGGCCGTTTACTCTTACTGAGTGACGAACGA
>JAGDDO010000114.1 GCA_017848205.1 Oscillospiraceae bacterium
AATGTAATATCAGTGTCACTTGTGTTTATATATGTTCTTATATATTCAGCATTGAAATGATCAGTGTTTTCATCAGGCGTTGGATCAGTTGGCTTCTGGTCGCTGCTCTGATTACTGTTAAGGAGTATCTGTTTTATGCAGCAGAGGTCGAGAACATTTATTTTTCCGTCACCGTTTATATCGGCTGCGCCGGCATTATTAAGTGTGGTGCCTTCTAGGCCGATAAGCCAGTTCTGGAGGGTGATCACATCGAGAATGCTTGTTTTTCCGTCTCCGGTTATGTCGCCGGCAACAAATTTACTTACCTTAAAGGTATAATCCAATGCGCCGTTATCGTATTCCTTTATTTCACGGTAATTGCCGGTAAGTGTATATCCTTCCGGGATGCTGCTCTGCTGTATCTGATCAAGGTCAAAAAGATCCGCTTTATGATGTGTCGTTTTCCAGATGTAAGGATTGCTGTCAACGCCCAGTGCCAGATCTGCGTAAATATATGAACCGTCTTCCGTTTTATATCCTATGGTCGGGAAAAACATAACCGGTTCTTTCTCATTTGGAAAGTTAAGCAGATCTCCGGTTTCGCTGTCCACAAATTTTATACGTACATTGTTTCCGAGAAGGATCGCACTTGCATCATCGGTAATAATACAGTTGGCAGAAAGCGTCTCTGCGACTTCCTCATCACCGAAAGTTTTTGCTAGTTTCCATGATACCGTAGCAGGACCGTCAACTTCCGGAAAGTAAACATTTATGATGTTTATTCTTCCGCCTTCGAGCGGAACGGCGTTTACAGGACTGCAGTCAAATGAGCCGTAGTTTCCTAAAATACCGCCTTCGGTATTGTGACCGAAATCAGTCCAGTTGTATGGAGTTCCGGCGTTGCTTTCCATGCAGAATGTGAGATATTTGCCTTCGTAGGTTCCGACTTCGCCGTATTTGTGTTTATAATTTTCAAACTCAGTCGAGCAGTCCGGTACCCAGGCGTGAAGATCAGTTTCGGTGATCTCCAGTTTGTCACTTGCGGAAAAACTATATGACGGCATAATGCAGTCTGTGTTTTCAAGAGCCTTGTCGAAAAGTCTTACATTGAATTCTCCGGCCTTTTTAGCCTTGTAAACAACGACTTCAAACTGAGGACCTGAAGGAAGGTCGAGTTCGTCAGAGGTAAAAGTGTGGTGATAAAGTTCCATGGTAACAAGACCGTGTTCTTCCTTCATGCCGCTGCCGTCTTCGACCATAGTTCCTTCGATAACGGAATACTGATCTTCATCCTCTTCTGAATGACTGTTTCTTTCCGTGAAAAGAACGCATAAGAATCCGTCCTCGATATGTGTTGCTCCGTATCTGTTGCGGAACTCAAGTGCGGATTTAAAGTTTGTCGGCACCCATTTAGGGAGTTTTACTGCAGCAGCCTGTTCTTCTGCAAATACCGCAGGAACATCGTATGCTGTAATTCCTGCCGATGAAAGAGGGATAAATGCTGTAAGTACTGCCGTGGCAAAAGCCAGTGTTTTTCCTGTTTTCATAATGTTCACCTTCCGTTTCTTTTTTCAGTCCTTTTATGTGCGTCACTGATGATCATATATGCATCTACTCTGATTATATCATTTACTGCAGATGTATGCAATGAAAATCAGAATATCCCGGAAACACTGATCAGACCGGAAATTCGGCTTCGACGTATCTCCGGGTGAGGAGAATGCGGGGGTTCGCCCCGTGCCCCGCACTGATTTATGAATAAATCAGCGGTTCCTTATATCTATAATAACAACGTTCAGATGGTTTTATTACACTTTTTCGCAGAGAAATTTATGAACATTTCGTGAATTGTACAGATGCGTGATCTGTCATCCGGAACTTCGGTCTGACCGTGATTTAATGAATATGTCCGGTGCTGTGATGAATATTTCTGTAAGTTATCATATGGTTATCACATTAAAGATTAAAATATTAAACAATGGACAAAACAGAGAGGAAGTAATGAAATCATGTATGACAATAATAACAACAGCAACGATCAGTACAGCTACAGTTATGATCCTGCAGGCGGAATAAACGGCCCTGATACACATCATCACGGAGCTGATCACACTGCAGAACCGTCAGGAAAGAAGCACGGCGCAGCAAAGGTGTTCAAGTCCATCCTCCTCGTATTATGCATGGCTGCGGTTTCTGTCGGATCGATAGCGGGTTATAAATATATAGATGAAAACGGTGTCCCGTTTATCTCACAGGCAAAGGAAAAGCGTCCTTCATTTTCGGAAAGCAGAAAGCTTCAGTCAAAGGAGGAAAGCGAAGAGTCTGAGGAAAATGCTGAAGAAGCGGAAAACAGCAAAAACGATAATCTGACCGAACAGAGCCTTGTCAATGTTCAGGCGAAGGGCGAGACACTTTCAACACAGGCAATTTACAGAAAAGTTCTTCCGTCAGTTGTAGGCGTTACATCTGTTTTCGAACAGCAGAGCCAGACCTTTGACTTCTGGGGATTCAGCTCAGATACAGTAACACAGGTTGTTCCTGGCACAGGCACAGGAATTGTAATGTCGAAGGACGGCTACATTCTTACAAACGCACATGTTATCTGTGACGATGACCTTGGTGTTGCCAAGAAGATCACCATCAGACTTTCCGACGAAACGGAATACGATGCTGTAATAGTCGGCTATGACAGACAGACTGACCTTGCAGTTTTAAAGGCTGATTCAAAGGATGAAATGGTTCCTGCTGAGTTCGGCAGCTCGGAAAGCCTTAAAGTAGGCGATCCTGAACTTGCTATCGGCAATCCTCTCGGATTCGATCTTTTCGGTACACTTAC
>JAGDDO010000115.1 GCA_017848205.1 Oscillospiraceae bacterium
AGTCACCGGGTTTTGTTTTGCTTGCATTCATTGCCGAAATATGTTAAAATTAATTTGTATGTACTTACGCAATCGATGATATTTCTCAGGAAGGAGGTACAAGCATTTGAAACTAAGAACCATATATATAAAAAACTTCGGAAAGCTTAAGGACTTTAAGCTCAAACTTAAACCGGAACTGAATATCATATGTGGTAACAATGAATCCGGAAAAACCACTGTCATGAGTTTTATAAAGATGATGTTTTACGGTACATCATGCAAATCTTCCGACATCGGCAAAAACCTCAGAAAGAAATATGCCCCGTGGAACGGCTCCCCGATGTCCGGATATATTGAATTCGAAGCTTCCGGTCAGGAATACAGGCTAGAACGTGAATTCGGAAATTCCAATATCAGCGATGTGATAACCATATGGAATCTTACCACCGGAAAAGCTGAACCGCCGAGCTGCAAGTATGAGCCGGGCGAACGTTTCATGGGAATGAACGCATCGACATTTGAGCGAAGCGTTTTTATAGGTGACATTACTTCAGTTATACACGGCACGGACAAAGAAGATGAGATCACCAGAAAGCTCATGAACTACTCATCATCCGCCGAAGAAAGCATATCTTACGAAACAGTCCGCAAACGCCTTCAGAAAGCTCACGACGAGCTTCGCTCAAAAGGAAGGAAACCTGGTGAAATAGATACTCTTACAGCCGAACTCTCAGACTTTACCGAGCGTCTTTCAGCCGCCGAGGACGAGGAAAAGCTCCGCATGAACGATGAGGAGATCCATGCTTCATACTGCAGTATGCTTGATAACAAAAAGGAACATGCAGCGGAACTTGAAAAGCGGATAAAGGAACAGCGCATAATCCGTGAACTGCACACGCTGGAAGTTCAGAGCAGAAAGAACGCTGTAAAAGCCGTTCTTGAAGAAAAAATAAACTCGCTTACAGCTTCCATAACCAACGGTGATTTTACTGTAGATGATTCGTTTCTGGACGAATGTTCCGACCTGCTTTCAAGACTTGATCACTTAAAGGAAAACTACAGGGAAAAGAAAAACGAATTCAATCAGATGTCGGCCGATATCTCGGAAATGAAACTCGGCGACAGCATAGAAGAATTCGAAGCTGATCTTGATCTTGTAAACGAAGAACTGAAATCCGGCGAGAATGAAATAGAAGGCTTGAAAAATGAGATAGCTGCCATTGACAGTGCCCGTGACGAGGTAAATGATCTTATAAGGGAAACTCAGATCAAAGAAGAACTGTACAAGGAACATCTTGCCGACATGGAGCCTAACTTCCTTGTGCTTATACCTGCGGCCGCTATGATCATTATCGCCATCTCGCTTTTTATAAAAAACGCATGGTTCCTGCTCGCCATCATCCCGGTAGTGCTTATGATATTCCTCGGAACAAAACTGACCGCAAAGATCGAAGAAATCAGGGACAGAAAAGCAGGCATTGAACACAAGGAACCTGATTACGAGGAAGCCTACAGAAGCTACGATGAAAAATTAAGTGAATTCGAACTCAAAAGCAGCGAACTCACTGATAAGGTCAACCTGCTTGGCACGAAAATCGCTGAAATCGCCTTAAAGAAAACCGAGATAGAACAGAAAACCGGCAAGCTTAGGCTTATTAAGGAACAGAAGGATTCTGAACTTGACAGACTCGGAAATGAACTGAACAAAACAGGCAAAGACATTAATGAGCTTGACATTCATATAACCGATATTTTCTCAAAATTCAAGCCTGTCACAACCACCGCTGAAATACCGGAGCTTATAGACAAAGCAGTTGAAACTATCAGTGAAATAGAAACAACGAAAGCAGTCCTGAGTTCAAAGCATGACGAAGACGACGTCCCATATTCGCCTGAAGAGATCACAGAGCGTTCTGCCCTGCTTCGTGAGAAGTTAAGTCAGCTTACCGGAGGCACCGGCCCTGAGCTGCTCTCTGACAGCTATACTGACGCACTGGAGGAAGAACTCGAGGAAACAGAAGGTGAGATCAATTCTCTGAAAGACACCATAGCTTCGCTTCGTTCAGGAATTTCAGCAAAGTATCACTCATCTGATGATCCTTCCCTTCTTCGTGAAAAAATCGATGTTATCAAAAAACAGATACGTGAACGACTGAAATATGTAAATGAACTGAACATCGCTTCAGGGATCATGGAGGAAGCCGGAAACGAGATAAGACAGACATTTGCTCCTGAACTCAACAGCAAAACTGAAAAGATATTCGCTCATCTGACCGGAGGAAAATACAGAGGTGCAATAGTCTCAAAAGATCTTGCTGTCACCCCTGTAGAAAGCCGTGACACGGCCCTTCGCGACTGGCAGTATCTCAGTACAGGAACTGCTGAACAGGCTTATCTGTCACTCAGACTTGCGCTTTCAGACATGATGGCCGGCAACAAAATTCCTGTATTCCTCGATGACGTATTCGCCCACTACGATGAGGAACGCACACGCAAAGGCTTCCTTTTCCTCAGTGAATACAGCAGGCTCGACCAGGTGATATTTTTCACCTGTCACCGGTATTCTCTGACTGAAGACCAGTGCATCGCTTTCCCGGAACAGTAAAGTTCCGGAACCGGTATGAAACCGGCAAACGCATTATTCCCTTAAGACTAACGAAAGAGGTACCCAAATGAAAATAATGATCGCATCTGATATACACGGTTCTGCATTCTGGTGCAGAAAAATGCTTGAGGCATATGAAAGAGAAAATGCAGACAAACTCCTTCTTCTCGGCGACATCCTTTACCACGGACCAAGAAATGATCTTCCTGACGAATATGCCCCAAAGGAAGTTATAAATATGCTGAACCCGCTGCGTGACAAAATACTCTGTGTACGCGGAAACTGCGACACCGAAGTTGATCAGATGGTTCTCGACTTCCCTGTTCTTGCGGATTATGCATACATCGTTTCCGGAAAAAC
>JAGDDO010000116.1 GCA_017848205.1 Oscillospiraceae bacterium
ATGCCGCTGTCGCGTGAATCCTGTATCATCCTTTTTACAGGAGCTGATTCGGGACTGACGATAGCAACAAGGCGGTCCGATGAGATCATGTTTCCGTAACCGACATTTATCAGTTTCATTTGAAGACCTACTCTATGTTCTGGATCTGTTCACGGATCTTTTCTATTTCAGACTTGATACCGATAACAGTCTTTATAATGTCTATATTCTGGGCCTTTGAGCCGGTGGTGTTGGCTTCTCTGTTCATTTCCTGAACAAGGAAATCAAGCTTTCTTCCCACAATGTCCTCTTTTTCAAGGATAGCGCGGAATTCTTCTATGTGGCTTCTGAGTCTTACAGTCTCTTCGTCCACAGCGATCTTTTCAGCGTAGATAGCAGCCTCGGTAAGTACTCTCTGTTCATCAACAGCCTTATCTGCAAGAACCTCGGAAAGCTTTGCAAAAAGTTTTTCCCTGTAGACAGCAACTGTTTCAGGTGCCCTTTCCTCGATAACGCCTACCATCTGTTCAATGGTCAGAAGTCTTCCGAGAACGTCTTCCTTCATTCTTGCGCCTTCGTTTTCGCGCATTGAAACGAATTTTTTCA
This sequence comes from Oscillospiraceae bacterium, assembly GCA_017848205.1. The sequence continues at coordinate 586 of JAGDDO010000116.1, forward strand.
GTGCGGCCTCAGCTACGGTCTTTACGTCATTCCACATCTGGTCCTCGTCATCTGCTGCCTTGACAACAGTGAAAATGTCCTGGAAATGAGTTATTCTTGAAAGTGAAAGGTCATCCATGAGACCGAGTTCTTCATTGGCTTTGCGAAGCGCGTCAACATAGCCCTTTGCCACCGATGTGTTCACCGCGATCGTGGTGTCAGGCGCTGAAATGTTGGTTACTGTAACCGAGACTTCAGTCTTGCCTCGTGAAATGTATTCCTGAACAAGTTTTTTCAGCGGTTCCTCAAGGTACAGGTAAGCTCTGGAAAGTCTGATGCTGAGTTCGTTGTATCTGTTGTTTACCGATCTTATCTCCACAAGAATGTCTCTGCCGCCGAGCACCATTCTTTCACGTCCGAAGCCTGTCATGCTTCTTATCATGCTTTTGTTCACCTCTGTTCATTTATTTGGGAAGAGAGTACCGCCGCCTGACCGTTCCCGTCAAAAAACAATACATCTCCAATATACTCATTATTTAATTATACCACCGACGGCCGAATAAATCAAGTGCGCTGTCCTTGGCTATATGTATAAAATCCGCCCTGATACGAGCCGAAAAACTTACGTAAGCGCTGAAGCGGTACTCCCCCGTCTTCCGCAGATCAGTATTTTCCTATATTTCAGGCACACTAAGTAATATAAAATTATTTGACTTTAACACGCATTTATAGTATAATGAATTCGTGTATATATAGTAAACGCTTAATTTTGAAAGGACGATCCTAATGAAAAAAATTGCTGTCAGAGCATCAAGACCATACGAGGTTCTGATCGAACAGGGACTGCTGTCCCGGTGCGGAGAACTCGTGTCTGAAGTCACCAAAACAAAATTCGTCGCTATCGTTACCGATGACACAGTAGACAGGATCTACTCCGGAAAGGTCATCGCTTCGCTGGAAAGCGCCGGCTTCAGAGTTGTAAAATTCGTTTTTAAAAGCGGTGAAAAATCTAAATGCTCCGATACACTTAACCAGATATACAACTTCCTTGCGGAAAACGGCATAACACGTTCAGACTGCCTTATCGCCCTGGGCGGAGGTGTAGTCGGCGACATCACCGGATATGCTGCAGCAACATATCTCCGCGGTCTCGGTTTTATCCAGATCCCGACCACACTTTTAGCCCAGATCGACAGCTCTGTTGGCGGCAAGACAGCAATTGATCTTCCGTGCGGAAAAAATCTTGTGGGAGCTTTCAAGCAGCCGGAACTCGTTATCTGCGATCCTCTCACACTTAAGACTCTTTCCCCTGAAATAGTATCAGACGGAATGGCTGAGGCAATAAAGTACGGCATGATCAGAAGCCGCGAACTTTTTGACCTTATCGCTTCACACACCATCGGCGACTACTTCGACGATATAGACGACATAATCTTCCGCTGCGTTTCCATCAAGCGCGACGTGGTGGAAAACGACGAATTCGACAAGGGAGAACGTATGCTCCTCAACTTCGGCCACACCATGGGACATGCAATCGAAAGCTTTTTCCACTACGAGACATACACTCACGGAAATGCTGTCGCAGCAGGCATGCACATCATTACAGAACAGGCAGTAAAGCACTCTGAATGCAAAGCGGAGGCACTGGAAGCACTGGATAAGGTCATCACTTCATACAGACTCCCGCTCACGACTGAAGCGAAGATATCTGAACTCATTCCGCTCTGCGCAAATGACAAGAAGTGCGAGTCATCATCCATCAATGCGATAATCTGCAGCGACATAGGCACCTCATCCATAAAGAAGATGCCTTTTGAAGATTTCAGAGCCTACATGGAAGCTTAAGAGGAGGACCAATGGATATAACTTTTTTACCTTCAAAGCTTAACGGCACCGTACGCATACCTTCCTCGAAAAGCGTTTCGCACAGAGCACTTATCTGCGCGGCACTTGCCGAAGGCACTTCCTGTGTACGCGACATAAGCATTTCACAGGACATTCTCGCTACAATGGATACCCTTACGGAACTCGGTGCATCTTTCGAGACCGGGGAAAACCTGATAAAGGTTCAGGGCATAAGCCGTCCTTCCGAAAAAGCCGAACTTCGCTGCTGCGAAAGCGGTTCAACCCTCAGGTTCATCATTCCTGTGGCATGCGCTCTCGGAACATTCTCGACTTATCACGGAAAAGGACGTCTTCCGGAAAGACCTATCGACATCTACACAAGGGAACTTTCGGAAAAAGGCATTACTTTCGACTACCACAACACCATGCCTTTCACAACTTCGGGCAAACTGAAGGGCGGTGTTTTCCACATAGAAGGAAACGTATCTTCGCAGTTCATTACCGGACTTCTGCTTGCACTTCCGCTCTGCGAAGCCGACTCCGAGATAATCCTTACCTCACCGCTCCAGTCCGAGCCTTACGTAAACATCACGCTTGAATGCATGAAGGCTTTCGGAGTTAAGGCTGAAAGGACGAAGGAAGGATACCGTGTAAAGGGCGGACAGAAATACACTCCTGCCGACTACACCTCGGAAGCAGATTTCTCACAGGCTGCCTTCTTTGTAACAGCAAACAGCATCGGAAGCAGCATTACGATAGAAAACCTTCCTGACCCTGCCCGTTCAGCTCAGGGAGACAAGAAAATAATTGAAATAGCAGACCAGTTATGCTATAATAAAAAGACGGGTGTGTCCGGAGAATATTCGATAAACGCTTCAGACATACCGGATCTTGTACCGACTCTTGCTGTTCTCTGCTCACTTTCCGGAAACACTGTACGCATTACAAATGCAGAACGTCTTAAAATAAAGGAAAGCGACCGCCTCGACACAACAGCGCGAATGATCAGCGGAATAGGCGGCAAGATAGAAAAGACCGATGACGGACTTATAATCACACCGGTACCTCACTTTACCGGCGGCACGGTGGACAGTTTCAACGATCACCGCATTGCAATGGCTGCTGCCATCGCTGCGACGGCATCAACAGGAAACGTCACTGTAAAAGGATTTGAATCCATCAGAAAATCCTATCCTGATTTTCTGAACGATTATATTAATTTAGGAGGAAAAACTGAGAATGGCATCACTTTGGAATGATCGAATCTCGATATCAATATTCGGCGAATCTCACGGCACTGGAATAGGTGTCGTTATGGATAATCTTCCTCCGGGAGAATACATACGCATGGAAGATGTTCTCGCTTTCATGTCACGCAGAGCTCCGAAGAAGAACAAGACATCCACACCGCGTGCGGAAAAGGATATACCGGAAATAATGTCCGGACTTTACAACAACAGAACAACAGGCACTCCGCTCTGTGCAGTTATCAGAAACACTGACCAGCACAGTGCTGACTACGGCAACGTTCAGACCCTTGCACGTCCGGGACACGCTGACTACACAGGTGCCAGAAGATATCAGGGTTTCAACGATGTACGCGGCGGCGGACATTTTTCAGGCAGACTTACAGCTCCTCTCGTTTTTGCCGGTGCTGTATGTGCCCAGATACTTGAAAGACGCGGCATTTACACCGGCGCTCACATTTCCGCTATCCACGGAATAAAGGATAAGGAATTCAGCTTCACCGGAGTAAGCCGTGAGGACATTCTTAATATCAGAAGCAAGGAATTTCCTGTTATCGACGACGAAGCAGGAAAGAAAATGATAGAAGACGTTGACAAGGCAAGAAGATCACTTGATTCACTCGGCGGTATTATTGAATGCGCTGCAGTAAACATCCCTGCAGGCATCGGCTCACCTATGTTTGACGGACTTGAAAACACGATCTCACGTCTTGTTTTCGGCATTCCGGCAGTAAAGGGCATCGAATTCGGTATCGGCTTCAAAGCTGCTGAACTTCTCGGCAGCCAGAACAACGACGAATTCTACGTAGATGACCACGGTCACGTTCTCACAAAGACCAACAACCACGGCGGCATACTCGGCGGCATATCATCAGGAATGCCTGTAATACTCAGAGTTGCCATCAAGCCTACACCGTCGATCTCACAGCCTCAGAAAACTATCAACTACACCAGTCTTTCAAACGACGTTATAACCATCAAGGGAAGACACGATCCGTGCATAGTACCAAGAGCAGTTCCGTGCGTTGAGGCAGCTGTAAACATCGCAATACTCAACCACATGCTCGACTATCCCAATTTCAGATAAGGAACGGGATCAGACAGAACAGGCTTTCCTATAAACGCGGAAAGGAGAAGATAAGATGGATACAGCTGAATACAAACCTGATGACGTAAACTCTGTCAAGATACTTCTGTGCTGTCTTCTGCACAACCTTGACTCCGTTATAAATGCAGATGAACTTTACGACATAGCAGTAGACTCAGGAATAATCAATTATTTTTACTACAACGAGGCCATCGAAGAACTGCTGAAAAATGATACAATAATCTCCGCTCTTGATGACAACGGAAAAACCTGTTTTTCACTCGGTGAAAAAGGCGAACTCTTTGTTAAGGAATTTGCAAGCTATGTTGAGCTTTCGCTTCGTAAAAGACTTGTATACGAAGCATTCCGCTACAAAGCGAAAAAAATGCAGAACGCCAGTCTTTCACTGGATTACCGTGACTGTGATGAAGGATGCAGACTCGTGTGCGGTATTTCAGACGGAGAAACACAGGTCATGGAACTTACCCTGCTCACACACAGCCGTACACAGGCTGAACTGATCGGTGAACGTATCAGCGACAATCCTTTATCTTTCTATAATGATATTATAAATTACTCCATACAGAAAAGACTTGAACCGGATAAGGAATGATCAGTTGATCCGGTTTTTATAAGAAAAAATATCACAGCTAAAATATTCAGCGCATCAAAACGGCTGCCGCAGCCGTAACGATGCGCTTTTTTCTTTACTGAAACTCTGACAAAAGCGAAGCCGTATTTCAGGTTTGATCAGCTTTTCCTTTGTTTTAAAATAAAACAGACTCCGTATCTCTGGATCACAGAGAATGCGGAGTCTGTATTTTTTATTTAACTAACCGTTCCGGTCTGTCTTAAGGATTACTTAAGAAGGATCTTAACGAGACGGATAAGGTCAACTGAGTTGATAGCCTTGTCTCCGTTAATATCGCCGTTAACCGGAGCCTCCTTGTCAGCTAAGAGTAAATATCTCTTGAGAGCGATGAGGTCTCTTGTGTTTACAACGCCGTTGTCATCAACGTCACCAACTGCAGGTTCTGCTGGTTCTCCTGTAGGAGCAGCTGTAGGAGCGTCTGTAACTGCAGGTGTTGTAACTGCTTCTGTTACCTTAACATCTGTAGCTGCAGTTGTAACTGCTTCTGTTGTCTTAACTTCAGTAGCTGCTGTTGTAACTGCTTCTGTTGTCTTAACTTCAGTAGCTG
>JAGDDO010000117.1 GCA_017848205.1 Oscillospiraceae bacterium
CAGTTGCTTTATACAGAAAGATAGGTTATAATACTATAGTAAGTATTCATGATGAAAAGGGGATATTGACATGAAACGAATGAACATTAAAATATTCTGCCTCGCTCTCTGCACATCGCTGATGATGAGCGGCTGTACTCCGTCAGGCGGAGAAGAAAGTGATATCACTGCGGAAAACAATGCTGAAACTTCTGCAGAGAATGTAACGGAAACAGCGGAAACATCAGTACCGGTATCCGGGACTGAATCGAAGAAGGCTGAGACCGGAACTACGGCAGTGAGCGGAACGGAAGTATCTGAAAATGTATCGGGTACGGCGAAGATATCTGATACTGCCAAAAGCACGGAAAAGGCAAAGACATCGGAGACTACCAGAATACCGGGACCTCCTGCGGAAACAGGAGAACCGGCAGTCGTACCGCATGAAGGAGGCAAGCCGGATACCTATGCCGATCCGGGTGAATACGGTTATGCCAACGACGAACTCTGTGCGATGGCACGCGGTTACTACGGCTCACGCACCAATCACAGTCCGGAATTTATCGAGGTGGAAGGCGAAACTGACGGAAAGGTATCTATCCATCTGTACGATCTGTTTGACGGACACACCTCAACTTCAGCATGGTATTACATCGACCGTATGACCGGAAAGGGAACAGATCTGCTGGAAAACGGGATCGATCTTACTGCTCCTCCGGCAGAAATGTGGAATCCTGATGTTCCGCAGCGTTTTGAAATCGAAGACGGAAAGCGCTGCGCAGTTCTGTATATCGGCTATATTGACAGTGACATAGAAACATATATTTCACGAAACGTCGCTTATCAGGAAATGGTTCATCAGGACTTCAATGAAGTAAATTACACCTGGCTTGCTGATATGCCGAAGGAAAATTATGCGGAAACACCGGGCGGAAATGAGCTTTATCTCATCATCCCGCGTGACAAAGAAGCAAATGTACGCGTAAGCCTCTTTGATCTGTCCAGAGAACAGCTCATCGGCAATGTATACAGCAGCTATAGGGGCGCTCCGTTCCTTCTGCGCTGCAACGTAAGCGAGATCAGACCTGACGCCGAGATATTCATAACCGACAACAGCGGCGAACACCCAGGTTTCACCGTAAGTTTAAGTGGAAAAGACGGCTCGCTCTGCGAAAGCGACAGCTATACACGTCTGAATGAGTATAAAGAAGACCCGGAGGGTTGATATAATTTAAGCCATAACACTGAGGGGAAAATCTTATGTGTTATGGCTTTTTTGTTAAGCAAAGACTTTTAATTCTTTATATATTTCGTACCTCTGCCGGAACCGATTTTTCTGACTGCGCCGGTCTTTACCATCTGGCCGAGTACAGCTTCAATTGTTGTAGGGCTGACATCCGGCAGGATCTTTGAAACATCACTTTTTGAAACAGGTGTCAGGCTGTTGAGAACCACGGCTTCGACTCTTGCCTGCTTGGTTATCTTTCTGCTTCCGACTACTGCAAAACGGTTATCAAGTTCCTTGTAGCACATGTAGAGCGTGGTCAGAAACTCCATTATGAAGTCAGAATAATCGTTAATGTTTTCGTGCCAGCCCTCTGATGAACGTTTAAGGGCATCATAGTAGTTTCCCTTACGAAGGTTTATCTGTTCTTCAAACGATATATATTTGCCGACATCGAAACCGTTTCTGTAAAGAAGAAGCAGTGAGAGAAGACGGGACATACGTCCGTTACCGTCACGGAACGGATGGATACACAGAAAATCCAGTATAACGCACGGAACAAGAAGCAGCTGATTGATATTAGGGTTATCTCTCGCCTCACGGTAAGCAAGAACAAGCTGTTCCATTTCATCCGGCGTATCTTCAGCCGATGTCGGATGGAATCTTACTCGTCTCCTGCCATTAACGTCTTCTTCGATTATATCGTTATCGTTGATCTTATACTTACCCGCCAGAGGATCTCGCACAAGTCTCATCATAACTGAATGAAGTCTGAGTATATCTGCCTCACAGAAATCAAGATCAGCATATCCGGTATGCACTTCAGCCAGAGCGTCACTGTAACCTGCAATCTCCTGTTCATTATGATTGAGCGGGGCACTTTTTCTGTTTACGATCTCATTGATTCGGTCGTCGGTTGTTACTATACCTTCAATCTCATTCGAACATTTTACCGACTGAACCTTTGCGACAGCAGCCAGTTCCGTAAACACATTCTCAAACTGTTCTTTTCGATTCGAAGCCATTACTCTGAGTGCATAAATATCACCTGTAATGCCCGCAAGTCCGGCAGGCAGCAGCCCTTTGTCCAGGAAAGAATAATCAAAATGATGCATGGTCGTGACTCCTTTCTGCATATAAGTGTACTATTTTTTATGCAGAAAGTCAATGGTATCTGCACAAAAAACATATGATTTATATGCAGAAAAAGATTTTTATATGCATAAAAAACGATGGGTTTATATGCAGAAAATAATTGTTTAGGATAGTTTAGCTGCCGAAAAGGTAGCAGTCACCTCTCCGAGGCGCCTGCTGCTATTGATAATGTGCTGCTTTGCAGCACAAACAGAAAGCCATAACATTAACGAAATGACATTAGTGTTATGGCTTATTTGCACGATGTGCAAAATTACGAATTTTAACTATAATATTGAAAATATACTGTAAATCATGTATAATTATTATATAAGATTAGTTATTCGCAAAAGGAGGATTCGATATGACCAGGGAACGTTATATTACTATCACAGGTGTCAAACATTACTATAACATGAAGCCTTTTAAAATCGGAAAACTCGTAAAACTTATCAAAGATCACGACAATTCATATGATCACGAAGCGATAGCTGTTGCTCTTGACCATATTGATACCATCGGATATGTTGCTAACAGTACCGATACAGTGTACAAGGGCACTTACAGTGCAGGCAGAATCTATGATAAGATCGGAGAAACGGCGTATGCGGAAGTTATGTTTATCACACATACTTCAGTAATTGCAAGAGTTATACCGGGGGATGATCTTTCAGATACTGATGAGTCGGGAACAGAAGATGATGAAATTCCTGATTATACTGAAAACGAAGGTGAATTACCACCTGTCTGTGGTTTGATGGAATATAGCGGAGCTGAAAATGAAGAAGACGAAGACAGTGAAAATGATTCAGATATGCCGGATTATACAGGAGATGAGGGAGAATTGAAACATCTTGCGGGAGAGTGCCTTCCTTCTGACGGAGAAAGTGAGGAAGATGATTTAATAATGTCAGCTGGTAAAGAGCTTCCGCCAGATGATTATGATTATGAAGAAAGAATTATAAGGCTTCTTAATAAATAAAAAATGGGTTTACGGTAAAGAATTATGGAAATTCAATGAACAAGGTTGCGTCAGCAACATTGTTCACCGCTATAAAATGGGGTGGGGTTATTGAAAAAATATACTGCGATCAGATTGAAGCTGTTAGCTGTTTCTGCGATTTCAGCGTTATTGTTATCCGGATGTGATTATCTCGTTGAAAATGCTTACGAGCAGACGGATAATAACTCAGGTATCGTAACTGAAGCAATAATAGAAAATGCTTCAGCAGAACATGCTAATGTTTCTGACAGTGCTGATAAGGAAACTGAGGAAGCAGCTGTTACTGAAATAACTGCGGCAGAAGAAATCGTAACTGATGCTGACGTTGCAGACATCCCTGTTACAGATGCGTCTGTAACAGAAAATATCAGGGTGGAGACACCGCCGTTTAAGGCTTCTGATATTCCGGAATACAGCGGAAGTCCGTACACTGAGATCAACAGCAACGTTCCTTTCTTTACGGATCATCCGGAAGGATCTTTTGAAGTCTACAGTCCGCTTGACGAACTCGGACGCTGTGGTGTTGCGTATGCGAATATAAGCACGGAACTCATGCCGACGGAAAAACGCGGTGAGATCGGTTCTGTCAGACCATCCGGCTGGCATACAGTAAAATACAATGATCTGATCAAAGATCTTTATCTGTATAACAGATGTCACCTTATCGGATATCAGCTGACCGGAGAAAACGCTAATGAG
>JAGDDO010000118.1 GCA_017848205.1 Oscillospiraceae bacterium
ACAGTACAGTTCAACACCGCTGTCTTCGCCCTGTTCGATATATTCCCGTATCATTTCAACAAGAGTGGTTTTTCCTGTTGCACTGTCACCCTTCAGTACTGTAATATTTCTTTTTATTTCAAATTCATATCGTAAAGATCCGTTCTGGAGTTTTACATGATATTTTCCCTTCATCAGACAAACCTTCCTGCTTTAACGGCCAGATCGTACATATTATGAACCGTTTCTCCTGTATTCATTATTTCAATATCAAACTGATCGTCACCAAAATCCATAAGGTGCCTGAGATTAATGACAACATCCTTTTCCCTGCCCATTTCAAGAAGCCATCGGGCACAGTTGTCACCGCAGTTTGATGCATTGAAGACTTTATCATTTATCTGATCAATAAGAATGAGAGTCTTTACTCCTCCTGAAAGAGATACAGGTGCTATTATTCCCATTACCGGACTTGAAACTGCACCGTTTCCAAGGACTTCAGACTTATCAACATCTTTTATCATCTTTACTGTACGTTCATCTTCCATCCATCGGGGATTGAAGCGATTTTTAAAGTAAAGAGAAGTATTATAGACGGCATTTTCCATTTCGCCGAAAAATATTTTTAACATTTCATTTCCCTCACATCAATTCGAAATGACTATTTAAGGAAACACTGATTTAAATGGAAAGCGGGGCTTCGCCCCGTACCCCTGCGCTGATTTAAGAATAAATCAGCGCTTCCTTAATAATATTATACTATTTTTCAGTTTATAAGTCTATATTCGAAAAATTATTTTCAGATTCTTTTCCGGGACAGATATGTCCCGCTTTTTATTGACTTTTATTTTTCCCTATGATATCATAATATCAGCAAATGAACAGCTATCCGAAAGGAGTGAATATATTGAACAGAAACACCGGTACTATCATACTTAACCGTGAACAGTTTATCGACGAAAACACGCCGGTCACTAAGAATTCGCTTTCATGTTTCTTCGGTCTTAAGCTTAAGGAACTGTCAAAAAAGCTTGGAAAAAAGATCTCAAAGAAAGACATTGCCGACATGGTCGGAATAAGCCATGAACTGTTCCGCAAAATGATAAACCGTGAGAAGGCCACTAAAAAACGTGACTGTATTATCGCCGTAAGCGCTGCCCTCCGGCTTGATACCTTTGATACCAATCTTGCGCTGAAACACAACGACTGGATGGATCCGCTCGACGACTACAACGTCCGTGATGAACTCATCATGAACATTCTTGATAATCTGAGTGAAAATCCTAAAACGACTGATGACAACATGAAGATCATTCCGGAAATAAACGCGACCCTGGTCGCTAACGGTTTCCCGGAACTTGATATCATAAACCACCGGAACTCTGACAGGGAGAAGAATTATCCGTTCAGTCCGGTAAGAAAGCATTTCCAGTGCATCATCGGCGGTGTCACACGCTACACTGATCCTTACTTTTTCATGGATCTTCTTTACGACGTGGATAATTTCCACACCATGAGAACAAGCATGGAACTTGAAGGCGAAGGACGACGTACCGAGCTTACAGTAAGCTTCCGTGAGCCGCATGACTCATTCGGTGAAAACTGCTTTGTAAGCTGTCTCAGAAAAAAGGTCGCTCCTCCCGAAAAGATATATTCGGTTTACACCTATCCTGACGATGAACACGATGCCGAAACACGGGAGTACACCGATATTTCAGAAACCGGTATATTCAGAAAAAGCTTTGCCGAACTCGAAAAAACCGAAGCAGCAGAAAGAAGGAAATTCTACAGCACGATAAACGACAGCCGCAACTATGAAAAACGTATGGCGGCAAAAGTTATCGGAAACAGGCTGCACATCTTCTACGAGGAATACAACTACTATCTGCCGGAACTCGGCGAATACTGCCTTATGGATCTGTGCGGCGGTGAATTCACTCTTTCAGTTTCAAACGAAAGCCGTTTCATGTTCATGTATCTTCCGGAGGAAAAGTACAGAAAAATATACGGCGAACCGAACTTTACTGTAACTGAGGAATACACATCTGTCGAAGACATTGAAGATTCAGCCTACGTAGTTACCGAAGTCGGACCGTACGAATCATACCGCGAGGCCGAGATACTTGAGTTAAGAAAAATGACCTACAGAAAAATGAAATCCGGCATAAAATCTCTTGTAAAAAAGATGAAAGCCGGTACTGCACACATCTGCTGTCCTGATGTTCTGTCAGAACTGGATGAGAATTTTATCTTTGACTATCTTGGATTGAACGCATCAGAGACCGCACGCATATGCGCCGCTGAAAACGCCGGAAAGAAAGCAGATATAACACTTTCAAACGGAATGAAAGCTGAACTTGATGTATCTGATCTTCGCAAAGGATTTGAACTCGGTCTTAGGAGCGCCGACGAGATTGGTCATTTTCTTCTGAAAAACGGAACACTTGATATTATAGAAATACTTAAGGAAACACTGATCAGATCGTAAATCCGTCTTCGACGGATTTACTGAGGCGGGATATGCGGGGCTTCGCCCCGGACCCCACGCTGATTTATAAATAAATCAGCATTTACTTTATGAAAAGGAGTAATCATTATGCAGTCAAATGTTGAAGCTCTTCGTGAAGCAGTTCTAAGTTCAGAAAACATTGTATTTTTCGGAGGCGCCGGTGTTTCGACCGAAAGCGGGATACCTGACTACCGCGGGCCGAAAGGGCTCTACACCCAGAAAAACGGAAGATGCACTCCCCCTCCGAGTCTGAACATGAGACTGTTCAAGGACAATCCGGAAGATTTTTACGACTATTACCGGAAAAACATGTTAAGCTGGGAGGCCGAACCTAATGCAGCCCATTTAAAGCTTGCCGAACTTGAAAAACAGGGTAAACTGAAAGCTGTTATCACGCAGAATATCGACGGTCTGCATCAGGCTGCAGGAAGCAGAAACGTTATTGAACTCCACGGAAGCATGAAAAGCAATCACTGTATCCGCTGCCGCAAATCATACGACATATCTGAGATACGTGCGACAACCGGAGTACCTCACTGTAAGATCTGCGGAGGTCTTATTAAGCCGGACGTGATCTTCTTCGGTGAAAAGCTGGACAAATCGGTTATAAACAAGGCGACGAAATGCATACGCGCAGCCGACATGCTCATAGTAGGCGGCACTTCCCTCGTAGTAAATCCGGCTGTCAGCCTTATCTACGAATTCAAAGGCAGAACTCTCGCAATAATAAACCTTGCCCAGACCGGTCTTGACGGAAGAGCGGATATCGTGATACACGATAAGATCGGAAAAGTTTTATCTGCGATTTAAACACAGGATCACATAAAAAATCCGCTGTACTCACTGTGCAGCGGATTTTTTTCATGACATGAACTTTTTTCTGTACTGGTTAGGTGTATATCCCGTCATCTTCTTAAACTGCTGCATGAAATATTTTTCATCATCAAATCCGCACTTTTCCGATACTGCAGATATATTTATGCCGGCAGATACCAGACAGTATTTTGCATAGCGGGTTTTAAGCGAAATGATATCCTGATGGAAGCTTACGCCGAAATTCTTTTTGTATACCGCACGGAAATATCCGGTACTGATGCATAATTTTCTGCATGCGTCCTCCGCTGTGATGCTTTTTTCCGGAGCAAGATAGATCTCACTCCTTAATTTCTGAAGTTTCATGTGATCAGATGAAGCGGGTCTCTTATTTTCCGTTTTAAATCCGGCAGCCTGTTCGGCTTCGCTCAGACATGAATCAAGCGAGTTACCCTCCGTATTTCCGTAATAGAGTTTTGCATCACAGATACCGTCACCGTAAATCTCCTTTTCCCTGAAAAATCCGTAAAGGCAGGTATTCAGTTTTTCAAGAACATCCTCCGGAGAGGCTTTGCCAGCAGTAATAACTCCCGAAACCGCAAACAGGCTCTCGCTTATCCGTCCGCATGTACATCCGAAGAAAGATGCCGTTCCGGATATGACCTCACTCACTCCCACTGTGACAGGATTTTCAGATCCGAAATCATTTGCATCTGAAAATGATCCTCCCTGCTGATTTTTAAGAGAAACCGCAATAATGAAAAACGAATCTGCATCTTCGTTTCTTACGGCAATATTCATTTCATTTACAAAGCCCTCACGGTTATTCATACCTGTACGCGAATCACGGTATTCACTCAGGTTCTGGCAGCGCATAAGATAGTTTATATCATTTTTCATGCGCAGAAATTCAAGAGCATTGGCCGCAATGACATTCCACTTGCGGAACGACTCACCGAAACATCCGACTTTATCGTAACGGATTATCATATATCCGAAATCCTCATCCATGAAATAGACCGGGCAGCAGTAAAATGCATTCGGTTTATCCGGGTCGACTATGATATCAGGAAACATTTCATCACGTGAAAAATGAACAGGTTCAGTAACCCGGCCGTATATGTCGACAATACTGTAAAGAACGGTATCAGCAGTGCCGGAATTGTTTTTTCCGGAAGATCTGCCGGCAGAAACACACCATTCGTCATAAAGGCACAGAAAAAGGCCCGAAACGTCCGGTATGAAATATGAATGCCTGCGGAGTGCATCGATCAGATCCTGTATATTACGCGACTCCGTCAGAAACTGCTCGAGCATTCCCGTATCGTTGAGTGAAGCATAGTACGACTGTTTCTTCTTTTCATTTATCTCTGCCGCAACGTCCCTGTGATCCGCTCCGCATGTACAGGTATCTCCGGGGATGAACCTGCTCTGCAGCTGTGAATTCAGCGGTACTTTAACTCCGCATACCTTTTCGTAAAGCAGGGCTGCCGCCTTTCTGCCAAGATAAGTACGATCGCGGTTCCAGGTAGCAAGCACGGGATAATGCTCCATTCTGTCTCCGGTGTATTCATATCCGGTCACGGTAATATCTCCGGGTATCTTCACGCCGTG
>JAGDDO010000119.1 GCA_017848205.1 Oscillospiraceae bacterium
ACAGTTCCTTGAGGATGGCGTTTTCGGCGGAGACTACACGGTAGATGAAGAAAATCATAAGATCAAACTCGACTATGAAGGTCCGTTCGCCGATACGGAGTTCTACTACAGCATAGAAAACAATGAACTTAAAGTAGAATATCCGTTTAAGATGTACCCTACCGAAAAGGGTTAAATTTGTTCGATAGGCGGATAACCGCTTACGATAAAACGGCACAAAGATGCCCCATATTTTATAAGGAGGAGAATTATGAAACGAATTCTTGCAACATTATTGGTTCTCGTTATGGTATGCTCTCTTGCAGCGTGCGGCGAGAAGGAAGGCGAAAAGAGCGCTGAAGGAAAGAAAGTTATCAAGTTATGGAGTATAACAGTTGATACCGATTCAAACCGTCAGGCTTATATCGATTCCATCGCAGAAGTAAACAAGCTTTATCCTGATTATGAAATCCAGATGGAAGCTACTGAAAACGAAGCTTACAAAGAGAAGATCAAGAACGCTATGGCAGCTAACTCCGTAGAAGCTGATATCTTCTTCACATGGTCAGGCGGATTCCTTAATGAGTTCGTAAAGCAGGACAGAGTTTATGAACTTGATGACGCTTTCAAGGATGTCAAGGGTAAGGATATCGAGGACAAGATGTTCGCAAACGTAACTTTCAACGGCCACATCTATGCAGTTCCTACAACAATGAACATTGTTGCTATGTTCGCTAACATGGATATGTTAAAGTCAGTTGGTTACAATGACGTTCCTAAGACATATGATGAGCTCATTGATTGCTGTGATAAGCTTGTTGCTGCTGGAAAGATTCCTTTCGGCTGCGCAGGTGGCGAGACATGGTGTGTTACTGAGTACTTAGAGCCCCTTGCTGAAAAGACAATCGGTTCTGATGCACTTTCAAAGATGTTCGCAGGCGAAGGTTCTTACAATGATGCAGGTTTAGCTAAGGCTGTTGATTACCTTCAGGAGTGGATTAAGAAGGGTTACTTCGATCCCGCTGGTGCAACAACAGGTAACGAGCAGATCAAGACAAACTTCATCGAAGGCAAGTACGCATTCTATCAGAATGGTAGCTGGAACTGTGGTGACATCACCGCTAAGGCTAAGTTCGAAGTTAAGGTTGCTGAATTCCCTGTAATCGACAGCTCAAAGTCAGCTATCGGCGAACTCATCGGTGGACCTAGTGATGTCCTTGCAGTTTACAAGGGATCAAAGAACGCTGAGACAGCAGCTAAGATGGTAGTTAAGCTTGGTCAGTTAATCTGCGAGAAGGCTTATGCTAATGGTAACGGACTTCCTGCTTGGAAGGTATCAGTAGATGAGTCCAAGATCGATCCCCTTTTAAGTGCAGTTGCTGGTATCGTAGGAAATTCTAAGAGCCTTACACTGTTCGGTGACACCAAGATGTCAGGAACAGACAAGGACGTATATCTTTCATATGTTGATAAGGTATACAGCAGCCAGATCGACGGTGCTGGATTTATCGCAGGACTTGCAAAAGACCTCAGATAATATTTGATTTGCATAACTAAGTAAAACAAATGGCAGCCTTTCCCGGGTCTCCTTTGTGGGAGGCTCGGGAAGGTTGCATTTATTTGTTTGGGAAGGTAAAAGATTCAATGAAGAGAAGTGCAAAAAATAACATCTCGATAGGCTTATTTTTATTACCTGCCATATTGCTTTTTGTAGGGATACTTATTGTGCCTATAATATCATCTGTTTATAACAGTATGTTCCATTTTACCAATCTGGCAAAAACGGACATGGAATTTGTAGGTTTTAATAATTATGTTTCATTGTTCAAAGAAGACTGGATAAATTTCGGACTTGCACTTAAGAACGTATTTATCCTTGCCGCTGTTTCTGTTTTCTTGCAGTTGCCTTTATCCTTAGGTTTAGCGCTTATGCTTGGAAAAGGCATCAAATGTGAGCGTCTCTTCCTTTCGGTATATTTCATGCCGGTGCTTATTTCATCACTTGTTATAGGTATGCTTTGGGACAGAATATACGAACCTTCGGGCGGCGTTTTCGTATACATTATGGATTTGTTTGGCGCTGCGGATTCTCTTCCGCCGGAAGGTGTTCTGGGAAACGACAAATCAGCTCTTATAGCAGTTCTCATTCCTGTCTTATGGCAGTACGTAGGATATCATATGCTTCTTATGTACGCCGGTGTAAAGAGTGTTTCTCCCGAACTTAGAGAAGCAGCAATGCTTGATGGCGCAACAGACTGGCAGGTTGACAAATATGTTGTCATACCGTCTATAAAGCAGATAATAAAAGTAAGCGTAATATTCGCTGTAACAGGATCGTTCAAGACATATGATCTTCTTAAGGCATTTTCAAAAGGAAGAAGCAGTTTTGCATATAACGTTCCTACGATCATATTGAGCAACACAGTTACAAATAACGGAGGAATAGCAAGCTCAATTGCGGTTATTCTGATAATACTGTGCTTTACGTTTGCTATAATCATAAACAAGATATTTAAGGAGAGAGATCCATATGGGAAAAAGTAGTGCTTTAAACAGCAGTGTTGATCTTGAAG
>JAGDDO010000012.1 GCA_017848205.1 Oscillospiraceae bacterium
CAGATGTGATACGGAAATAACGCAGATCAGCCTCATTTTCCTCCTCATTTCCACGGCCACCGTATTTCTTAGCGTGCGTCCTGCTTTTTAATACCGGCCGGTTCTTCTGATCAAACTCATAGACCTCGTCTATTTCAAATTCGCTGTACTGTACGCCCTTTTCTGTTTTTCTGTCAGTCTGATCGGTACAGTCAGCAGTTTTTTCGAGAGAGACAGGTATGATATTATCTTTCTCCCATTTAAATTCCGCTTTGCAGACATATGATGAAGCGTAATTATAATGCTCGGTGTAAGTCAGTTTTATTTTTTTATCAGAAAACTCAGTATCGATACCAAATCCAAACAGTCCGTCAAGTTTGTCCGTCTTTACAAACTCTCCTTTATTCCCGTCCCACAGCCAGCATTCGCCGCCGTAGTGTCTGAATTCTGACGGAGTATCGTACAGAAACAGATCTTCGTGACCGTCAAAATTAAAATCTTCATATCTTCCTTCCGGTTCACTTTCAACTTCATGTTCAGAAGTCACTTCCGCCATTTTCTGACCGTTCTTATAAACCAGAAGCTTCTTTCCCTCACCTTTAAATACTATCGGTTTCTCAGGTTCCTCAGGGTTAGTAAAGACAACCTTGTTTTTGTCAGCTTCAGTCACTGTTGTAACTGCTGCCTCTGTTGTCTCAGACGTCACCGCCGCAGTTGTTTCAGCAGGTGATGTCTCTGATACCTGAAACTCTGTTTCCGCGGTTTCTGTTTCTTCATTTTTATTCACTGCACATCCGGCCATAACAAGACCGCAAAGCAGTACGGATATTATTTTAGCTTTGTAATTCATTTACTCACTTCCATGACATAATAAAAATCTTATATTCAAGTCTGATATTTAAGGAAACGCTGATTTATTCATAAATCAGCGTGGGGTCCGGGGCGAAGCCCCGCAAATCCCACCTCCGGAAATCCGGCGAAGCCGGATTTCCGATTTAATCAGTGCTTCCTTAAGTATATTGTTTTACTGCCAAGATGTTTTTTCATATAGCAATAACGCTTAGAGTATGTCTTTAATCGCACTCTTAAGTATAATATGTTCTTTCATAAGTGTCAACTCATATTTTGTTGTCAATATAACTATCACATTTGAAATTATACTCATTCGGACTGTATTTTTAACGGATTTGATCAGCAAGCTTTGTTTAATACGTTGACACCATACATTCCCTGTGTTAAAATTATAGTTATAGTAAACTATGAAAAGTTTATTGGGGATAAACCCGGAAAGGAATTATCATGGATTTTCAGCAGTTTGTTGATACCTTTTTTTCTCCGGCATGTGTAGTATCAGTTGAAAGGAAAGAAAACGGCGGATACGGGGAGATCCGCATTGTATCGGCCAACAGTAAATACATAGAAATGATAGATACAAGAATCAGAAATGAATCCGGATGTTATGCACCTGTGAAACATTCATCCTTTATACCTGATACACTTTACAGTGACTATTTTCCGTCCAGCCGCGGTTTTGAAGACGCATGCTTCCGTGCCGCAGTGCAGAAAGAGGAAATTCAGACTTACGTTCATTTAAGCATCAGGGACATCTGGTTTGACGTTCATGCTCTGCCGATGGACATCGAGAACGGAAATATATGTTACTGTGCATACACTTCAACTGTTATAGAAAAAGCAGAAACGGTCTTAAACCGCAGCAATACAATACAGGCGTCAGGAGACGTTCTTGCAGCCTGTATAAAGCTCCACAAGGCTGACAACCTCAGGGACGCAATGGAAGGCGTTATTTCTGAAATACGCGAAATATGCAAGGCCGAGGGCTGTACTGTTCTGAAGCTGAACGAAGAAGAACAGCAGTACTCTATCGTCGCCACGGATTTCAGGCAGGGCAGTACACTCAAACGTGTAACAAGTTTCCCGGATTACTATAAGATAGCCGCCTCATGGAAAAACATGATCGGCGAGGAAGGCGACTGTATCATCATTCAGAACGAAGCCGACATGGAGCAGATAAGCCGGATAAACAATCCGTGGTATCAGACGCTTGTGGAAGCCGGCGTAAAGAGTGTCGTTCTCTTCCCTCTCATTCAGGGCAGCGAGCTGCTCGGATTTATCTGGGCGACCAACTTCGATACGAAAAACACGCTCAGGATCAAGGAAACGCTTGAACTTACAACATTCTTTATTTCATCTCACATTGCAAGATACAATGTAGTGGAAAATCTTGAACGCATGAGCTATACGGACATGATGACAGGACTTCCTAACAACATTGCCTGCAGGGACAATATATCACGCCTGATAAGAAACCAGAAAAAATTTGCAGTGGTTTCCGTCGACCTCAATCATTTCAAAAGCGTAAACCACATGCTCGGCATCGAGGCCGGAAATCAGGCGATAAAAGGGATAGCGGACCGCTGGAAGGCTGTACGTGAAAAGCAGACCTCCGATGTTCTGGAATTCGTAGCCCGTGTAAACGGCGACGAGTTCTCGCTCGTTATATGCGGATACCGTTCCACGGAAGAGCTTGTAAAGATCATCATGAAATATTCAGATGCTTTAAGCGAACCGTTTGTTATCGAAGGCTGCGACATCTACATAACTGCAAGCTTCGGATTTGCGGAATATCCGTCAGACGGAGGCACAGCCGACACACTGATCTCGCGTGCCAACACGGCGGCAAATGAATTAAAGAAGGCCGGCAGCAGCGATCACATTCTCAAATACAGTCCGGAAATTTCACAGAATGAACGGATGCTCGAAATCGAGAACAAAATAAGAACCGCTCTTGAAAACAATTCGGTATTCTTCCATCTTCAGCCGCAGTATGATATGAAGCATGAGCTTCGCGGATTTGAAGCACTTGCCCGTATGAGAGACAGTGACGGAAGCATCATACGCCCTGATCTGTTCATACCGGTGGCAGAAAAGGTCGGACTTATCGACAAGGTCGACGGAATGGTTTTCAGAAAAGCCGCTGCCTTCTTCAGTGAAATTGCAAAGCAGTATGGAAAAGAACTTACCTTAAGTCTGAACGCATCGGTAAGACATATCATGAAAAAAGGATTCATAAAAGAAATAAGTGATCTGATCGAAAAAAGCGGGTTATCGCCTTCGCAGCTGGAGATCGAGATCACGGAATCGATCCTTATGGATTCAGCCGACAAGGCATTACAGCGCATAAACGAACTCAAAGCCACCGGCATAAAACTTGCTATCGACGACTTCGGAACCGGATATTCTTCTCTAAGCTATCTTAACAAGATACCCGCTGACCTTCTGAAGATCGATAAATCATTCATAGACAGAATAAATACAAACGAATCCTCCAAACAGTACGTCGCGGCGATGATATCAATGGGGCATATCATGGGACTGGACGTTATTTCGGAGGGTGTGGAAAAGGAAGAACAGCTCGAGGCGCTGAGAAGTATCGGATGTGATCTCATTCAGGGATTCATCTGGGGAAAACCTCTCCCGCCGGAAGATGTCACAAAACTTGTAAAGGAAGGAAACAGCATATGATCTTAAACTGTAAAAAATGCGGTGCACCGTACACCGGAGGAGCTATCTGCGAAAAATGCGGAAACAGATTCGACGATGCAGATATCAGAAATTTTGAAAACGAAGCAAGACAGCAGAGGGAATACGAACAGTTCCGTGCTGAACGTGCCAAGGAGTCCGACAACAAGGCTGTAAAAATCATTCTTATAGTATTTGCGGCCTTCACCGGACTTATAATTCTTTCAATACTGGTCGCTATTTTCGTTCCGGCACTTATAGGCTACAATGCAAGGAAAAATGCCCGCGAGGAAGAGCAGCGTATGCGTGAGGAGCAGGCAAACAGCAGCTACTACGAAGATTATGACTACAGTAACGATGACTACGACTACAGTTACGATGAATAATATTTAAATCTGTTCGGTGATCCGGCAAAGCCGGATCACCATTTATGCACATACAGTCTTAATGAACTTACTATAAGGAATACGGGGAAATACAATGAAACAAAAACACTTACTAACTGTCATCTGTGCCGCCGTGTCTGCTCTTAGCATGGCGGTGTTTTTTAATCAGAAATCATACGCAGAGGAAGAAGACTTTTTTACAGTATCGGCACCGGCAGAAACTAACGGGAGCACGATCACCACACCTGACGGTCAGAAATGGAGTCGGGTAAAAAGCCTTGATGACAATAAATCCTATGTTATCTGCGTAAAGAAGTCCGACGGAACTGAGGTAATGCTTTCCGCAGGCGACGGGCAGGACGAGGAATATATCTGGAGGTACTACAGAAGAAACATGGTGGCGAGTACCTGTTCAAAGTTCTCATACCTTTCGACACCTTCACATTATCTCTCGTGCATCGACGGGAAGCTCTCATTCAGATACTGGGAAAGCACCATAAAAGACCTTTTCTGGTCCGCAGACGAAACAGCACTCATCTTCAGGGAAGACGAAAACACATATTACCTGAAATATGACGAAAACGCAGAAACGCAGTTTTCAATGACCACTGACCGCAGTGAAGCGGCTGAAGTGAGTGTTTACACAAAGGGCGATACACTGGAGCGGTGCATAAAGGTGCAGCCATGTTCTGAGAATTATGTCACCGAAGGAAGCGGATATGC
>JAGDDO010000120.1 GCA_017848205.1 Oscillospiraceae bacterium
ATGGTACCGAAAAAAGTCAGAAAAAAAGCTTCGATGAATTCATGTGCGCTGCAGCCTGAGTTGATAAGCTCTGTCACGTCAGTGCTTTCAGCCTGTCTTGACGCTATTGTACGGAGTGCGAATTTTGAAAACTGCATTGTCTTTCCAGATTCTTCAAGATTCTTTTCCGTCATATCGTAGAGCTTATCATAGTTTTTTTTACTGTCGTCATTGTTGAGCGGAGGATATTTAGCCATGAAATCGCGGAGATATTTCTGGAATGTATCCTTTATTTTTTCATACTGGAAGTCTTCGAGTCTCTTTCTCTGCGCTTCGATGATGGTCTTTCTCATGTCCTCGTTTGTGACAACTTCGTTTATTACCTTTGAAAGGAAGACCGGATCCTTGTCATCAACTACGACACTGGCTCCGCCGAGAGTTTCCGGAACTGCACAGGCATTGTATGCGATAACAGGAACATCGAATGTCATGGCTTCAACAAGCGGAACACAGAATCCTTCGTGTTCGCTCATGCACAGAAATACGTCCGCCTTGCTGTAGATGGCAAGTATTTCGGCAAAGCTGATGTGTCCCGGGAAAACAACGTCCTCGACGCCGAGCTTGTTTACGTATGAAACGATGTCATTGTAGTACATGCCGTTTACGTCGTGGCTGCCTACGAGTATGAGTCTTGATTTTTCATTTACATGCTTCTTGTAGTATGCGAAGGCACGGATAATGTCCTCGTGCTTCTTGTTCGGTGCAACTCTTCCCACGAAAAGGATGTTCGTAACACCGTCGGAAAGCTTTCTCATCATGGCTTCGTCCGGCTGCTGCTTATAGTCATCAAACGGTACGATTATCGGGATAACGTCGATGAGATTTTCCTTATAGCCCATTCTGACAAGGTCGTCCTTGCTGAACTGTGAGGCTGTGATATATGCGTCGAATTTGCCCTTCATGTGGGTATGCATGTCTTCGATGCCTCTGCGGCAGCCCTCAACGGAATTGATATTGTCTATAGCGAAAAATTCGTAAGGAGTGATGTTGTGGTAGAACATTATGCGGCGGCAGTTGAGCTCGGTAACAAGGTGATTGATCGGTGAGCCGTTGCCCATGTGGTAGATCATTATATCGTCCTCGTTCACCTTCGGCATCTTGTCGAGTGTGAAAACGCCCGGTTCAGTTATCTTTGCAGCTACGCTTCCTGCATAGATCTCGGTTTCTATCCCCATGTCCTCGATGACATGCTTCTTGGCGATAACGTCATTTCCGATGGCATCGCCGAAATTGAGTGATGCAACTATCTGATAGATCTTCATCTTACGTTACCTCCCTTAAGTGTGTCAACTGTTTCGCGAAGCTCATCTACAGCTTTCTTCAGTTCCCTGATCTGAGCGTCCTGAAGGGCGATCTTGTCCTCCAGTTCCTTTTCCCTTTTTAAGAAGACCATTCTTGTATCTTCTTCACGGTTTATGTAATTTCGTACATGGCCGGCAAAGGATGATACTGAAAGATTGAAGGTGTTCTGTGCTGCAACGAGAGGGAGAAAAAGGAATGCGTTTATCTTTCTTATGATCCTCTTGAAGAAAAACACTACCGGTGCGATACCCTTTTTGTATGAAGTGAGTTCCTGGTAGTAGGTTATCTGGTTTACTGCCTGAAGAGATCCGACATTATTCAGAAATGCGCCTCTGTCGAAATTCTTTTCCGAAGCACCGTACTTCTCATCCCAGAATTCATTGAAAGTTATAAGGTCGCACTGCTTCCCTGACTTGTCTGTTTCTTCATGAGCCGCATCAAGGAACTGCTGTATGCCGGCATTGTTTTTTATCATAGATCATAGTCCTTCCGTTATAATTTAATATGCCGTAAGCATATATGGTATTACGTCTTTGTTGGCGTTGCGGATGCCCGGGTACTGGCCGATGTTCAGTGGGGAGTCGCCTGTGCCTATTTCTATTGTGCAGGCGAAGATGTGCTTTACGTCTGCCACCCAGTTGCTGCATCCGCCGCCGCTGTTTTCGCCGTAGAGGAGGTTGTATCCTGTCATGCTGTGAAGTGCGTTCGCTGTTGCGCGGCACTGTTCAAGGAAATCGCCTGACTGGTGGTACTGCCAGTAGATCATCGAACCGGATGAGTGGTAGCTTATGACCGCTCTGCATCCCGGAAGCGAATTTACAAGATCCGTGACAGCGTGTGTTTCGATCTCGGAACCTGCTGAAGGTCCGTTGTATTTGGCGCAGCTTGGCCTTCCGATTATTCCGTCCTGGTATGACCACTCAGGTACAGGGAAATTACGGTTTATATCGACGCCCTTTGCGTTTGCCTTCCAGCTTCTCAGGTACGCATCGAGACCGAGTCCTGTGATGCCGTCGGCAAGATCTCTTCTGTAGATCTCCTGTATTCCGGCTTTCAGTTCAGCGGAACGTATTCCGTTCAGTCCCTTCTGACTGAGAGTAATACCGTCAGGGTTGAGCATCGGTATAACGTGTATCTGCCAGTCATTCAGAAGGTCTCTGTAGCGGCGTCCTGAATAGCTTCCGTCCCAGTAATGCTTAAGGAAATCCTCAGTCTGGTTCATAACGAGCATGCATCCCATGTACTCTCTTGCATGGCATCCGCCGTGAATTACCAGCTGTTTGCTTCCCTTTCCTATTACGAGGTCGTATATATCTCTGCCGTCAGCAGTTTTGCCGAGGCTTTTTATTTTTGCGAGCGAAGCGTACTTCGTTTCGAGACTGTTAAGGTCGGATACCATATCTTCATAGGTGTACATTTCCGATGAAGTGTTTACAAAGGTTTCGTCACTGCTCCATCCAGAGCCGAGAACGCCTTTCTCATCAAAGTAACAGTTTACACCGCCTATTACGGCATGTCCTGTGACCGGTTCACCGTCGCCGTCAAGGAAAATGTCTTTTCCGTCCTGATTTTTCGACCATCCGGACTGCTTCGGAGCCTTGCTGCGTTCCGCTTCCTTCTTTTTCTGTTCGGCTTTCTGTTTTTCCGCCTCTTCCAGTTTTCTGTCCTCTTCCTCGCTTATGCCGCAGATCATAAAATCCTTGGCCTGCTTAAGAACAGTATCAAGTCTGTATTCCATTCTTCCTGTTGAAGAGTTGTTCGGATCGTTTACAGTAACATATCCGTCTCTGGTGATACCCGTAAGAACGATGTAGTGACCGCTGGATGTGAAATATCCTTCATGCATGAGGGCGATAAGCGGACGTCCGGCCTTAAGCGCCCTTGTTACCTTAGCAGCATCAGGATCGATCCAGTAACTCTTTATGCCGCCTTCATTTTCAAGGAACTTCGTAAGTGTGCTTTCAGCAAGTCCGTATCCGAAGTATTCGCCGTTTTTGTATGCCCACTCGAAGAGATATTCAGGATCAAAATGTTCGTCATCTCTTCCTGTGAGATATCTTAATACCATGGACGCACTTGCAGCACCGCAGCCTGACTCGCGCACATGCTTATCAACACCGCCGAATGTGCATATGGTTCTGTTATAGAGAAACTGGTAGTCAACAGGAACATCCATTTTCTGAGCTTTACCCGAATCACTTCTGAGATTTCCGGATGCGACTTCCTTTCTCCAGTTGATACCGTTGCGCGGCATTATGTATCCGTCCTTGACGAAGTATGTCGTCTGACCGAGATCCACGTTGCCTTCAGCAAGATAGCCTTCCCTGTCAAACACAAATGTGAACCCGTCAAGATTACGGAGATCGTTTCTTACCCTGATGCCGTTTTCGATGTAGTATCTGCCTTCAGTGCTGTCGTTCCAGCCTTCCTTTCCGGCATCTTTTCCTGAAACGCCGTACTTTGAGCATACCTTATCGAATTCGCCGAGTTCAGTAACTCGTGATGCCACGTAATTTCTTGAATAGCCGTTTCCGAGAAGGTCTCTGTATTTACTTATCTCTTCATCAGTCGGTTCTCTGTCGCAGATGGAATGGAAAAGAATTTTTACGTAATTCTCATCGGACCAGCCGTGTTTCTGAAGCTCACGGCTCTCAAGGAACATGAAAAGAGTCTGGACAGGAGTTATACGGCCTGCATCAAGACTTTCGGTCCAGTATTTCCATCCGTCTTCGTCAGGATCTCTGCCGAGGACAGTTTTATAGAGATGTTCGGCAAAAGCTGATCTTTCCGGAGTTTTTTCAGGAGCAGTCTGCTCTGATGAAGTCTGTTCTGCCGGCTTTTCCGTTCCTGTCTGAGCAGTTGATCCTTCAGCAGCCTTTTCTGTCTCAGAAGGATTTGCTTTCGCGGTTTCTGCCGACGCACTGCCGTACTTTAAAACATTAAGGTATACAGGAAGCTCTTCTGCGCCTTTTTTCAGAGTTTCACTGAAATCAGTGAAAACTGCAGTTTCCGTTTTCAGCGACTTTATAAATTCATCGTAGGCTTTCAGTTCGGCTTCGGTATTCTTTCCTTCGCCTGAATATCCGGAAGCACACGGCATGGTTTTTGATGCTTTTCCTTTTCCTGCGTTGAGTTCAAGGTCAACACCGAGTGCATTTGCCTTCCAGGTCTTCAGATAATCGGAAAGCGAAACATTGCCGCCGTTCTTTTTTATGTCAAGGAAACTCATTGCTCTTACACGCTGTTTCAGTGAAGCGCTTCTGATTCCGTCAAGCCCGAACTGCGCTATCGAAATACCGTCAGGATTACGCATAGGTATAATGTGAACACAGGCACCGTCAAGAAGTTCCTCGTATGACCTGCCGTCTGATTTTCCAGTGCAGTAATTCTTAAGGAATTTTTCCGCTTCCGCAAGAACGGATCTTGTTATTTCCGTTTCATCTGCTGTCATACCTGCGGCAATGACGATCTGCTTATTGGCATCCTTTTCGCCGATGACAAAATCGTATATCTGTCTTCCGTCAAAGGTGCGTCCGATCGAACCAATGTGCACCAGTGAAGGATACTGCTGTGCAAGCTTCGTGATATCCTTTTCCATTGCTGAAAACGAATAGAGTACAGCGCTTTCCGGCAAAACACTTACAAGATCGCTCCAGTCAGTACGGAGTGTACCGTCATTGTCGAAGTAGCACGGAAT
>JAGDDO010000121.1 GCA_017848205.1 Oscillospiraceae bacterium
GAGCAGACATATGTGTGCTTTTCACCTGAAATGAGACTCAGAAAATACGACAGCGGTGCGTCCTATGAATTTACGGTAAAATCCAATATGAGAAGCGACGGCCTCGCTCGTGACGAGACCAATATCGCAATTACGGAAGATGAGTATAATGACATTATAAAGAATAAGCAGGGCAATACGATCCACAAGACCAGATATCAGTTTATGGATGAAGGTCAGGTCATCGCCATTGATATTTTCCACGGCGATCTTGACGGGCTTGCCTATATGGAGATAGAATTCCCTGACTTCAGTGCGGCTGAAAAATATCAGACTCCGGACTGGGTAATAGCCGATGTTACTTCCGATATAAGATACAAAAACGGTCATCTTGCAAGATATGGCATTCCGGAGCGTGAATGATTCGGTGACGTAACAGCTTCACTTGATAAAACCGCGAAAATATGTTACAATTATAGTTCCTGCAGTGTTTGTAAAGGGGGCACTTTCATTGCATTGAAGGCTGCCGCTTTTATCAGACACTATCCGAAGTAAACCGAAAGGAATAGATGAGATGACTGTTATAATCGCGGAAAAACCGAGTCTTGGAAGAAATATTGCTGCAGCAATAGGCGGTATGTCAAAGAGGGACGGATTTCTCGAAGGCAACGGATATATCGTTACATGGGCGTTCGGCCATCTGTTTACTCTGGCTGATATAGAAACGTACAATCCTCTTCCTGAAGGGGAAAAATACTGGACACTTAAGAACCTTCCGTGTTTCCCTGAGTCGTACAGATTTGAACTGAAAAAAGATACATCCGGCAGGCAGGACGACGGCGTAAGAAAACAGTTTGAAACAATAAAGGAACTCTGTCTCCGTGAAGATACAGATACGATCGTAAATGCAGGAGACTCGGACAGGGAAGGCGAGATCATCGTCCGCCTGTGCATAACCAACGCACTGAAAAACAATAACGCGGTGAAGACGGTAAAGCGCCTCTGGCTTCCGGATCAGACTCCGGAAACTATCACTAAGGCTCTTGCAGGCATGGAAGATGACAGCAAGTACGACAACCTCGCAAACGAAGGCTTTGCCCGTATGTTCATCGACTGGCTCTACGGTGTCAATCTCACGAGATACGCTACACTGAAAAGCGGCACACTTCTGAGAGTCGGAAGAGTCATCGTTCCGATAGTAAAGGCTATCTACGAACGTGATATGGCAATAAAGAATTTCGTGCCGGAAAAATACTACTCGCTCGTAAGCAAGGCGGAGACAAACGGCGCAGTCGTGCTTCTTCAGAGCAAGGCAAAGTTCGACAAGGATAAACTCGCCGACGCGGAAGCTCTGGCTGCAAAATACAATGCTGCCGATGCGGTCGTAACAGCAGTCAAAAGGAAAAAGGACAAGCTGCTTCCGGGCAAGCTCTATTCGCTTACCAAACTTCAGAACGTTCTCGGAAAGAAATACAAGATGTCGATGCACGACTCGCTTGCCATCGTTCAGAAGCTCTACGAGGAAGGCTATGTGACCTATCCGCGTACCAACTCGGAATATCTTGCGACAGCTGAAAAGGACAAGATAAAGAAGATCATCGAAAATGTATCAAAGCTCGGCTATCCGGTTGAATTCAAGGATAACAAGACCATCTTCGATGACAGTAAAATAGAATCACACTCGGCACTGACACCTACATACAAGATACCGGACAAGAACAAGCTCAGTGACGACGAGAAAAAGGTCTATGCAACGATAATGAGGCGTTTTGCGGCAGTGTTCTGTTCAAAGCCGTGTATCGCTGACAAAACTGAAATAAAAATCGATGTGGGTGGCATGGAGGAGTTTACACTTAAGGGAACGGTCATCGTTGAACCGGGCTGGACAAAGTATGACGACTGCACTCTTAAGGATAAGGTTCTGCCGGCTCTTTCAAAGGGGGATAAGGTAAACACAGACTTTAAGCCGGTCGAAAAGGAAACCTCCCAGCCGAAGCACTACACTCTTGAAACGCTGAACAATTACCTGAAAAATCCGTTCAAGGAGGATAAGGCTGCACTGAAGGAGCAGGAAGGCAATCAGCAGGAAGGCGAGAGCATCGGTGCAGATGATGCCGAAGAGTACAGAGCAATATTTGAAGGCCTTGAACTCGGTACGGAAGCTACACGAACAGACATCATCGACAACGCCAGACGAAGCAAGTACATTCTTCTGAAAAAGGACGTCTACACCATACTTCCTGACGGTATCTTTCTTGTTGAGGCACTCACCCGCATGCACATCGGTATGGATAAATACAAGACCGCTGAGCTTGGCCGTTCGCTTAAAAAGGTATACCGCGGCGAGATAAAGGTAGAGGACAGCACGGATCTTGCACGCCGCGAGATAGAAGAAGTATTCTCCGGATCAATGATGACCGCAGAAGATTCCGACGACGGATTTGTGGGTGATGTAGCCGGAAAATGTCCTTTATGCGGAAAAGACGTAAAGCGCACAAGGTTCGGATACGGATGCAGCGGCTATAAGGAAGGCTGCAAGTTTTCAGTAAACGGAGTGATATGTCAGAGAGTAATATCACTTGCAAATGTAAAACTTCTTCTTTCCGAAGGAAGAACAGCTAAGATAAATAATTTCATCTCGAAAAACGGAAAGCCGTTCTCAGCATACCTAAAGCTTGAAAACGGCAGAGCAGTATTTGATTTTTCTGATTAAAAATAGTACAGTACAAACCGGTACGGGCTGACCTCTTTTCAGATCACCTGTCTGTTTCAGAAACGTCATATTTGTAATAATATATACGAAAGACCGTCCCGCCGGAGCCGATTCCGGAGAGACGGTCTTTTTTATCTGATCAGTTTAACTTAGGAAACGCTGATTAATTAATAAATCAGCGCAGGGATCCGGGGCGAAGCCCCGCAAATCCCACCTCCGGAAATCCGGCGAAGCCGGATTTCCGGTTGAATCTGTATTTTACTTACTGGATCTCATCGCTGAATTTCGGTTCACATGTGAGATTTACACCGAGACGCTTGAATGTCATTTCATCCTGCTGTGAAAGGATAACTGTTGAGTGTACTTCACAGCCTCTGAGCTTGTCGATCTGGTCAGCAGCGATCTTTGCCTTTTCA
>JAGDDO010000122.1 GCA_017848205.1 Oscillospiraceae bacterium
AGACCGGTGTTTTCGAAACACTCGATGTCAGTGAAATACTTCCCTGTTCCGTGTGCCTCAAAAAAGCTTTCGATGTATCCGTTCTGGCAGTTGCTCACGACAAACAGCTTGTACTTTTCTGAAAGCTTTGCCAGTGTTTTTTCAAGGTCAGGATAAAGAATGCCGCCGTGTTCTGAAAGATATTCATTTTCCAGATCGCCGCACTTTTTAAGAAGCTCAGCCTGCTTTTCCGCGTCACAGTCAGGGAAAAGCCTGCGGCCGATCTCATCCATAGGAAGTCCCATTGTAGCGTACAGCATATCAGCTGTTATTCTGTAGGTTATTTCAGGGTAACTTTCAAGCACCTGGTTCCATGTGGCGCACACTCCTTCAGTGGAATTCCACATGGTCCCGTCAAGATCAAATATTATTCCGTCAAATTTCATACAATTTATTCCTTTCGTAAAACCAACAATGGTATTATCATCACTGATAATTCTTTTATCAACGGTATTATACCATGTTTTCATCTTTTTTTTAATGCTTTTCAAAAATAAATATATCAATTGTCTGAAGTGCACAAATTCGTCTGATTTACGACTGTAAATTTGCACATGACAGTTTTGTGAAAATTATTAAAGTCCCTTTTAAATCAAACGGGGTTATGGTATAATATTTATGTATGATTTAGAAATAATGACTTATCAGAGGAGTAATTGATATGGATGAGATGCAGTTATACACACTATGGACTCAGAAAGCCACTGAAGATAAGGATCTCATAGAAGAACTTGCTTCAATAAAGGATGACTCTGATGCCATAAAAGACAGATTCTACAGAAACCTCGAATTCGGAACGGGCGGACTCAGAGGTACCATCGGTGCAGGTACATTCCGTATGAATATCTACACCGTACGCCGTGCAACACAGGGACTTGCTGACTATGTAAACGGCTCATACAAAAACGGAAGCGTTGCTATCTCATATGACAGCAGAATCAAGTCTGACGTTTTTGCAAAGGCTGCTGCAGGTGTTCTTGCTGCAAACGGCATCAAGGCATATATCTACAAGGAACTCATGCCTACACCTTGTCTTTCATTTGCAGTACGTGCTCTCGGATGCAGTGCCGGTATCATGGTAACTGCCAGCCACAATCCTGCAAAGTACAACGGATACAAGGCTTACGGCGCAGACGGATGCCAGATCACACTTGACGTGGCAAACATCGTAATAAACAAGATAAACAGCGTTGACATGTTCGAAGGCCCTAAATACATCTCATTCGAAGAAGGACTTGCTAACGGCATGATCAGCTACATCGGCGATGAAGTTATCGAAGACTACTACAAGAACGTTCTCGCACAGGGAATCCACACTGACCTCGTAAAGGACAGCGGTCTGAAGGTAGTTTACACACCTCTCAACGGTACTGGCAACAAGCCGGTAAGAACCATTCTCGACAGAATAGGCGTAAAGGACGTTACAGTTGTTCCTGAACAGGAAAATCCTGACGGAAACTTCACAACATGCCCTTACCCGAACCCGGAGATCAGAGAAGCTCTTGAACTCGGTCTTAAGCTTTCAAAGGAAGTAAAGCCTGACCTTCTTCTCGCAACAGACCCTGATGCTGACCGTGTAGGTATCGCAGTATCATCAGGTGACGACGTAGTTCTCTTCTCAGGAAACGAAGTCGGCGCAATGCTTCTCGAATATATATGCGAAGAAAGAACAAAGCTTGGCACAATGCCGAAGAATCCGATAGCTGTAAAGACTATCGTTACAACAAAGATCGCTGCTGCGATCGCAAAGAACTACGGTGTTGAACTCATCGACGTTCTCACAGGCTTCAAGTTCATCGGCGAACAGATCGGTTTCCTTGAGGAAAAGGGCGAGGAAGACAGATACATATTCGGTTTTGAGGAAAGCTACGGTTATCTTGCAGGTACATACGTAAGAGACAAGGATGCTGTTGTTGCATCAATGCTCATCTGCGAAATGGCTGCTTACTACAGAACCAAGGGCATGACACTTATCGAAGCAAGAGACAGAATGTACCAGAAGTACGGCGTATACAAGCACATGCTCGGCAGCTTCACATGCGAAGGTATCACAGGTATGGAAAGAATGAAGGAGATCATGACTTCACTCCGTACAAACACTCCGAAGTCAGTCGGCGGACTTTCACTGGTTGTATTATCTGAATACGCTGGAAGAATTACAAAGAATATCAAGACAGGTGCTGAAACAG
>JAGDDO010000123.1 GCA_017848205.1 Oscillospiraceae bacterium
CAAAGACCGCTGCTCCTACAGCAACATCAACGCCTGCAGTTTCACCTGCAAAGACTGCCGCTCCTACAGCAGCATCAACGCCGACAACTTCACCTACAGAGAAGTCATCACCTTTAACATCACCGACTCTTGTGCCGACAAACGGACCGAAGGTACCGGTAACTGATGTTCCTGGTGAAGACCCGATAGCTACAGAAACATCTGATAAATATCTGGACGACCCGTATATTCCGGGCGACGTTGACTGCAGCGGAAAGGTAGATCTTACTGACCTTACCACGCTTGCGATAGCACTTGTTGACAACGAACCGCTGTTTAACATGATGGGCAACAATGCCGATGTTACCGGAGACGGAAAAGTCGATCTTGCTGACCTTGCAACGCTCAGACAGTATCTTTCAAAGAAGATAACAGAGTTCCCGGCAAAACAGAGTAAATAAAAAACCGGTACAGAGAAAACCGGATCCGTTCCGGATTTCTCTGTACTTTTGTTTTGGAGTAGTATGGAGAAAAAGAAAAAACATGTTCTGCAGTGGCACATACTGCACAGGTGCAATCTTCACTGTACCCATTGCTATCAGGATGAAAACGCTGCGGAACTTAAGTTTTCCAAACTGGAAATGCTGTTTGGGCAGTACATGGAATTCTGTGAAGAATACAGGTTCCGCGGTCATATAAACATCACCGTAGGCGAACCGCTGCTTTCGGATGATCTGTTCCCGCTTATGACGCTGTGTGAAAGCAGGGGAGTCACATTCGGTCTGCTCACAAACGGAACGCTTCTGGATGAGAAAACTGCCGGACACCTTGCGGAATATAAAAACCTGTCATTTGTACAGGTAAGCATTGACGGAACGCGTGAGACCCACGACAGTATACGCGGCAGCGGAAACTTTGACAGAGCGATGACAGGGCTTAGGAACCTCAGAAAAGATGGAATACAGACCATGGCGTCCTTTACCTGCCATAAGAGAAATTACAGGGAGCTCGGGGATGTCATAAAGCTTATGCGGAAAAACCGTGTTGACCGTTTCTGGACCGACCGCCTTATACCCTTCGGCTCGAACACTGAGGATATTCTGAGCAATGAGGAGTTTAAGGAAATGCTTCGTGTTCTTACGAAGGAACATTTCAGAAAAACTCCCTTTCACCGCACTGATGTGCATCTGAACAGGGCTATGCAGTTTCTTGAAGGCGGAGACTGCTACTACCGGTGTGCTGCAGGTACGACACTTCTGACGCTTCTGGCTGACGGGACGCTGCTTCCGTGCAGGAGACTGCCTGTACCGGTCGGAAACTGCCTTGAAAATGATATGACCACACTTTACCGTGAGAGTGAACTTATCGCGGAGCTTAACAGAGATGAGATACCGGAAGACTGCTTTAAATGTCCGAAGGCGCATCTTTGCAGGGGAGGGGCGAAATGCCTAACCTATGCTGTAACAGGAAATATCCACGGAAAGGATATCAACTGTTACTTATAGGAAAACGCTGATTTATTCATAAAACAGCGGGGGCTCCGGGGCGAAGCCCCGCAGATCCCGCTTTCGGAAATCCGGCTTTGACGGATTTCCGATTTAATCAGTGGTTCCTTAGTGTTTTCACTAATAATGGATTTTTGGAGGTATAGGAAAAGATGAAAAAAAGAAAGACCGTATTCAAAAGCATGGCGGCACTTATCGCACTTGTAATGACTGTGATACTGATGTGTCCGGTGATCACGGTGTATGCCGATGACAAGGAATACAGTGTGGACGCAGCAGATTTTGATATAAAATTCGGCGAAGACGGTACAGCACTTGTAGAGGAACACTGGACTGTTACCTATAAGAAAGGTAATTTCACCAGATTCTATAAGGATGTATACAATGCGTCGAATCAGCTTGAATATATCAGTCAGTTGAAGATAGTCAGTGCATCCATAAACGGAACAGACTGTGAGCGTTCCGAGACGCTTGACAGGGTGGATAATCACTATTATGTCGAAGCTCAGAATGACAGGTTTTCATTACAGTGGTTCAAGGCTGCGCATAACGAAACGGTTGAATACGACATTGTCTACGGAATACCGAATGCGCTCAAACTCAATGAAAACAACAGAGCTGAATTCTGCTACCGCCTTATAGGAAAGAATTTTCCGAAAACAGTTGGCAAGGTATCAGCTGTGGTAAATCTTCCTTACGATGATGACACTGCAAACTGCAGTATTTCTCAGGGTGAATCGGACGTAACTTCAAATACGCTTTACTTCAACGCTTCAGATGTGAGCGGCATATACAAGCTTCGGGTTGATATTTCACCGGAAGGATTTAACGGCCTTAAGCGCGTTATCGATGTAAATGTTCCTGAACACATCCAGCGTGCAGTTGACGAAGGAGAGGACGATGAATTTTCTTCGTTCATGTATTTTGTGATCGGATTTCTCATTATGATAGGCTTTCCGGTGCTTATGATATATTTATATCTGATCGTTCCGATTAAGAAAAGGAAAAAAGTCCGCAGAATGATCGAGGAAGATCCGGACTGCTTCAAAAGATCGGCCGACAAAATCGAATCGGCAGGCATGCCTTTTGTCTGGTATACACTTTCTCCGTTTAAAAAAGTATTTCTTTCACAGGATCATGTGCTTGTATTTTACGCGGAGCTCTTTGATCTGTGCGCAAGAGGATATTTCACTGCAGTTCCGGAGGGCTTAAGAGTAAACAACGGCGCCGGCAGTATATGTACAGATGAAGTTCAGAACAGCATGAACAGTGATTTCATGAAACTGCTCAGCGAACACTTTACCATGAGTGAAGATCAGTACGGCCCGGTATTTTACTATAGGACAATGAAAGAAGAGTTTAATGACACTGTAGTTAAGGAAATTGAGGAATGGAGAAAAAAATACAGCAGTGAGATCAGTAAAAGTCCGCTTTTCAAGGAGCTTAATGACAGAAAAACCGTCGATGAGCTGAAGAAGGAATTTGAGTTCTGGGAAAAGAATGCGAAGTACATTGATACAAAGGTAAGCGCACTTGACTGCTTCACGCTTCTTGAACGTACCGGACGTGTGGATGCTTATACGCTTCTTTTACTGTTAAACACAACACGTGAAAAACTAAGTTCATCAGGCCACGACGATGATGACCTGTATAATTTCTTATTCGTTTCCGATTCCAGATGGCATGATGTATACAGGTCAAGTTCCAGCAGCGGAAGCAGCTGTTCAAGCTGCTCAAGCTGTTCGAGCTGTTCCAGCTGCGGAGGCGGCGGTGCTGACTGATGTGCTGTTTGCGTGATAAGATCTAAAAAAAGGACTGCTGCGGCAGTCCTTTTTTAATTGTAGTACAGCCGCGAGCGGCTGTTTCTTTTTTGTTGAAAACAGAATGAAAATGTGTTATAATCAAATCAGAGTTTTCTATGGAAACACTGATCAGCATTTTCCAGAAGATAAACTCATCATACAGAGACAAAAACAAAAGAACAAAAGAAAGAAGGATGATTATGTTTAATGATAATCAGAGAGAAAGGGAAAATGAAAGTTCGCTTGATTACTACATTGGTCAGAGGTATACTGAAGCGTCGCTTAACAGTGTGAATTTCAGAAAAATAACGGAGAATGAATATTCGAACGTTCCGTTTAAATTCCGGAACACCAACAACTACCTGGTACTGCCGTTTTTTCTGATGGTCGGAGATATCATTCTGACCATATGCGGTGTTGTCTGCAGTATAAGAGATGCGATAAATCACGTCGAAAACGCTGCTTTATTTATTTTCGTGTCTTTTATGCTTGGCCTGTTCGGTTTTGTATTATGCTATATAGCATATGACAACCGTAAATGCAGAAAGGTTACACGTGAATCACTCGTTGAAGCTGGTGAAATCGTTGAAATGCGTAATGCCTATTATTCAACAAAGGGACACCAGCTGGTCAGGGCTGATTATATTGTCGCTCTTCATAACACCCGTAAACTTGTCACAGTCCATGAGACAACTCAGTTTTACTGCGGAGATACTGTACTTGTTATTAAATCGGATTCATCGAAATACAGGCTTGTAAAAATACCGGAAAATGCCGCAGATTTCTGCTATTATGCACCTGATCACTCAGCTGAACTTGAACGAATGAATATTCCCGGTACATATGACTATTCAAAGTTCAGACACGTACATATTTTTGAAACAGATATCAAACATGTTACTGATGAAGACTATGATAATCTTCCTTCCAGATACAAAAGCGTAAATCCTTTTGATAAAGGCATTTACTCAATTCTTTGGACCGTGTTTACCGGTATTACTCTGATACTGATAGTTTTGGGTATAAAATTCTGGCTGGAACATAACGCATATTTTCTTCCGTTATGTGCAGCTCTTTTCTGCGAATTATGGATACAGTGGCTTATGAACCGTATCGCTTTCCAGAGACCTTTGACAAAAAAGAATACTTTTACAGTTGACGGTATTGTAACCAAAGTTATTTCAGATCCTGCAAACAACAGATTAACTCTGGTCATGCCTGATAAACAGATGTTTTCCGAAGGCATTGCTTTTGACAATCTTCTCCTTACAGATATTCCGCTGAATGTTCCTGTAAGACTTTATTTCGAG
>JAGDDO010000124.1 GCA_017848205.1 Oscillospiraceae bacterium
GCGAATCAAAGATGCTCATGGAAATGAAACGTGCCATGGACGCAAAGAACATGGGCGGCACAATGATAGTAGCATCTGACGAAACCTCCATCGATACTCAGATCGACGCATTCAAGGCTCTTTCAGGAGATGCCAAGAAGGTAGTTCAGAGAATCGACACACATACATACGGTGGTTCGAAGCGTTCAGAACTGAAAAACCTGGCTCTTCAGAGCGGCAAGAACCTCTGGATGAGTGAAGTGGACGGCAACGGTACATCAGGTACAAACGCCGGTGAAATGGCTCCGGCACTCTGGCTCGCAAACAGAATGCGCGACGACTGCAACGGACTCGAGTGTTCAGCATGGATCCTCTGGCAGGCTATCGACAAGCACATTTCAAAGGACGGTTACAACGGAAAGAAAGACAGCGGCATGATCGACATCTCCAAGGGCTTCTGGGGACTTTCAGTATGCGACCACGATAAGAAGGACGTTATTCTCACTCAGAAATACTACGCATTCGGACAGTATTCACGTTACATCCGTCCGGGATTCACAATGCTCAAGACTTCTGACAAGACAGTGGCTGCTTACGATCCTAAGGGCAACCAGCTCGTAATCGTAGCAACAAATGACGGCGGTCAGCGTGATCTTGAATTCGACCTTTCAGAATTCGGTTCTGTAGGCGACAGCGTTAAGGTCATCAGAACAAGCGGCACAATGTCCAACGGTGAACACTGGAAGGAAGTCGGAACTATTACAACAGGCGATAACGGATTCAAGGCAACTCTTGCTCCGCTTTCCATCACAACATACATCGTTGACGGCGTAAAGGCTGAAGCTTTCGCAGGCAACAAGATCGATATCGATGCTTCAAAGGTAACAGGAAGCAATCCGTGGAAGGATTCAGCAGATACAGCTCAGAAGGTATTTGACGGAAACACATCAACATACTTTGACGGTGTAGGCAACGGCTGGGTACAGGCTGACCTCGGCGGCGTTTACAATATTTCAGCAATTGCATATTCACCTCGTTCAGGCTATGAATACAGATGTCCGGGCGGACAGTTCTTCTCATCAGCAGACGGTGTGAACTGGAAGGAAATGTACAAGATCACTTCCGTTCCTTCATTCGGAATGCATACACTTACAAAGCTTCAGAACACTGAAGGAGTAAGATACATCAAATATCAGGTGCCGGAAGGCAAACCGGACAGCAGCATCAACAAGGATTCAGTTTACTGCTGCAACATCGCAGAAATAGCAGTTTACGGAGATCCGGCACAGTCGGCACCAACAGCTGAACCTACAGTGGAACCGACAGTTGAGCCAACAACAGAGCCGACAGTCGAACCGACAGCAGAACCTTCACCGGAAAAGGTAAAGGGCGACGTAAACAATGACGGTGCTCTTAACACAACTGACCTTGTAGCACTTTCATCTTTCATTCTCGGAAAAGATGCTGCAGTTACTGCAGAAAACGCAGACCTTAACAGTGACGGAAAGATTAACATCATTGATTTCATTACCCTCAGATCTTTATTTGCGTAATAATCGTTATTAAATAATTAAACAAAAAAGCCCATGAAATGCATCAGTTTCATTTCATGGGCTTGATTTATTATTGACAAAAAACAACTCATAATATATAATAAAATATATATAACTGTACGAAGAGATCGAGGGGGGATCTTTTTTATGATAAAGGATTATAAGGGAGAGGGTATAACCAGAAAGCAGACTATGCTGCTTATTCAGCTGCTGATCGTTGTGTTCCAGGTTGTTATGGAAATTTTCAGCATAGTCTATAATACTGTCCACAAAACTGAATTTATTCTCAGCTTCAATTACTGTGTGGATTATCTGGTCATGCCGTCACTGATGAATGTCTTTGCCATGCTTTCCGAGATCTATCTTATTACAAGGACGGAATCTTCCGAGCGGCGCGATACGTATCAGAAATACATAATGCTCATTACATTTATCGTAATAGGTCTTGTGCTTTACACCACACACTATGACTGTGCCAGTGCCTTTGCAGTGTTTTTTGTACCTATTGCGATGACTCTTTTTTACGAGGACCAGCGCCTGACCAATATTATGACTTTATTCAGCTTGGGGGGGCTGATCCCGGGACTTATACAGAGAGCACACGATGAGAAACTTGCGGATGATTTCTATCCTGAGGCGGTAACATCTGTCGGATTCGTTTTACTTTTCGGGCTTCTTATAGGTACAGCATCAGGAGCATTTGTAAAGCGAAGTGAATCACTGCGTGAAATGACTGACATTGCTGAAAATGCCAGCCGTGCAAAAAGTGATTTTCTTGCAAACATGAGCCATGAGATCAGAACACCTATGAACGCGATAGTAGGTATGTGTGAGCTGATACTCCGTGAACCTGATATCAGTGACAACGTGCGCAGCAGCTGTTTTGCGATACAGAGCTCAGGCAGAAATCTTCTCTATATCATAAACGACATACTTGACTTTTCCAAGATCGAATCCGGAAAAATGGAGCTTATAGAATCGGAATTCAATATTGCCTCCACTCTCAACGATGTCATCAATATGACTGTTACGAGAAAAAGTGACAAGAAAATTGAGATCATCGCCTTTGTTGATCCTGATATCCCGTCAGGACTTATCGGTGATGAGATACGTATCAGACAGATCATGATAAACATTATGACCAACGCAGTCAAATATACCAATGAAGGCGTTGTTGTACTGAGAGTGTCATATACAAAGCATAATTACGGTATTAATCTTAAGGTATCGGTCGAAGATACGGGAATTGGGATATCTCCTGAAAATATAGAGAAACTGTTTACCAGTTTCCAGCAGGTGGATACGCGAAAGAACCGTGCTGTTGAAGGCACAGGACTCGGACTTGCCATTTCAAAAAGACTCGTTTCCA
>JAGDDO010000125.1 GCA_017848205.1 Oscillospiraceae bacterium
TCACTGTTGATGTAAGCAATGTATCTGGCAGCTTCAGCCTAAACCTCTGGGGCGATCCTGCAGAGATCGAAAGCGTAATAGTTAATCACACACCAGCGATCGATTAAATACTGCTTAATCTAATTATAACGGTACGCCGCAGGCGTACATTAAAGCTGCATGATTGTAATGGTCATGCAGCTTTTCATGTTACGTGGAGAATCTGCACACCATACTGCTGTCGAAAATGGAACGGATACGTCGTACTACTAAAAAACTGCACCTGACAAGGTTCAGTTTGCTGCAAAAAGAAATTGACCTGCTATACAAATTGTGGTATGATAATTATATTATTTCTGATCTGTCATTACCCGAGCCGCACCGGGAATGAGCGGCTACAGCAGTAGTTACCGGCGGTGCAAACGGAATAGGAAAGTGCATTGCCGATGAATATGACAAAGCAGATGATCTACCACGATGAAAACAGATGGAGTTTATCAGATCAGTAAATTAAAGAAAGATATAAAATTTCAGGAGGACAACATAGTGATATCAATTAAAAACCTTAATTCCAGGATAAAGAAAACATTCCGTATTTCGGCACTTTTACTTGCATCGGTAACGGCTCTCTCGCTTACAGGCTGTGGTAAAGAAGGAAAGAAGCTTTCTGATGACGAGCTTATTGATATGCTGTCAAAAAGTCTGGGAGATAAAGTAGAGATTTTGGAACAGTCGGCACCGGAGCAAAATGAAACCCAGGCTGTAGAGTTCACCATGAAATGTGCTGACGGCACAGAATTTACAGTGAGGCGTTTGAAGTATCAGTATAATTATTTTTCCGGAGACAGCTATTACGAATATGACTGCGATTATCTCATGAACTGGGTTCATAACCACCCTGAATTAACCACATCGTTAGACGAAAAGGGACTTTCTCATGAAAATTTCGGCAGAGGTACAAAGGTATATGTCCGTAATTTTGATGAAGTCCATACTGCGATAGAGGCTGCCTGTGAACTTGTTGAGGACAGCTCGAATAATGTACCTGTATTATCAGACATCGATGATGACTATAAGTTCAAGTTCATGCGTCCTGTTGTCATGGTAATATATCTGGACGAAAAAACTGAAAAAACAGGCACGATTTTCTCAGAGTATGAATTTTCAAATGGTACCGACAAAACTGATTATGATGAGGAACAGGAGGTATTTAATGCAGAGTGGGAATTTGTTGATGACGTACGCGACAATGACATAGATGCAAATCTTTCTGATGAGATACTTAAAAAATTCGGCCCGGGTCATCTTAAAATCAAGCTTAAGAACAGCGATCACGATCTTATGCTTGTAAAAAGCAATGATAAAGATATTTCGATTAAAACGGCGGAAAACCTGTACTATATTACCGATTCCGCCAACATCCAGCATAACGAAAAGCTTGATTTTCCAACTGTTGCTGCATTTGCGGAGTGCACTGGTTTTGAACCGTATGCCGCTGACGGAAACAGCTATACTCTTGCCAGAGGAAACGAGAAAGTAGTTTTCCATTTTTCTAAAAACAAATGCTATGTCGAACGTAACGGTAAGAAAACAGACCTTCGCGGAACTGTTGACGAATGGATGGAAACTTCATGTGATGTCAAACTTACGACTGATGATCTGACAAAACTTTTCGACACAGAATTCAAGTATGATTTTATAAACGAAACCGCCGAGATCACTAATATGAAGAAGTAAATAACGCCACATCTCACTGGATAACTATTCAGTCCGGGATGTGGCGTTTGTTCATCTTACTTAAGCGAAAATGCAAAAATTAATTGACCTGTTATACAAATTGTGATATGATATTAGTATTAATACCATTACGAATTTTAGAAGGTAGAACATGACAGAGATTTCATTTACAGCAATTGAATTAATTTTCGCATTTATCTGGATAATATCCAGAGCAGCAGTAATTATAAAAAACAAAAAGATCGACTGGAAGCGGGAAGCTCTGCTTCTTCTGATGTACATCAATCTTGCAGTAATTATTCGCTTTACGTTCTGCCCAATGGAAACTGTAAA
The DNA here is from genome assembly GCA_017848205.1 of Oscillospiraceae bacterium. The sequence goes on from JAGDDO010000125.1 coordinate 2,050, forward strand.
CGGAAAGGTACAGCCGCTGATATTTGATCCGGAGACAGCGTTTCCGTTTCGTGTTAATCTTATCCCGTTTGTCAATCTGTTTGATTATGACAACAGGAGAGATCTTTTACTGAATGTCATTGGAAATGCTGCGATGTTTATTCCAAGCGGAATAGTACTTCCGGTGATTTACAGGAAGCTTAACAATTTTATTAAAGTAGTCGGTACCGGAGCACTTATCTCACTTTGCATTGAGATAATACAGCTTCCTTTCAGCGTAAGAGCTTCTGATGTTGACGATCTTATTCTGAATACGGCAGGTGTAGTTATCGGATACGGCATTTACGCCCTGGTTCGCAGTATTAAAAGAAAAGATAATAAAAGATGTGTACAACATTAGGATATGACGTTTTATGAAAATAATCGAGATTACAGAAAATAAAAAAGAATATCTTGATCTGCTGCTTTTGGCAGATGAACAGGAAGGTATGATAGACCGATATCTTGAAAGAGGAAAAATGTACGTACTCGATGATGAAGGCATAAAAAGTGAGTGCGTTGTTACAGATGAAGACGGCATTCTTGAAATCAAAAATATCGCTACATTTCCTGAATTTCAGGGGAAGGGATACGCGAAGACTCTGATTGATTTTATCATACAGACATTCAGTGAACAGTATTCTGTACTACAGGTCGGAACAGGGGACAGTCCGCTTACCGTTCCGTTTTACGAGAAATGCGGTTTTGTGCGGTCACATATCATTCCGAATTTCTTTACAGATAATTATGATCACCCGATATATGAATGCGGAGTTCAGCTGGTGGATATGGTATATTTGCGAAGGACAATGTAAAAACACCGCACCAAAATCACATCATGGTGGTTTGGTGCGGTGCTTTTAATAATGGAACGACTGCGTCGTGCTACTAAAAAAACTGCACCTTGTCAGGTACAGTTTGCCTGAAACAGTAAGGCATAAATAACAAAATCAATCATAAAAGCGATTGACCTGTTATACAAATTGTGGTATAATTTTTATATTAATACCATGACGGAAAATATGAGTATGCCGATTATATGAAAGTGAGTAATGAAGAAGCACTTAGAGCGGTTATAAAACTATTTAAAGATACTTCGGCCACAAGGATCTTAGGAGAAGATGTTAGATGGGATTATTTAATAATGATGACTATAATAAGAAGCTGGAA
>JAGDDO010000126.1 GCA_017848205.1 Oscillospiraceae bacterium
AGTACTGTGTCGGTCGTATGGAAGCTGATATTAATTCAAACCTTATGAATATTTCAAGCTGGAAGAAGCTTCCAACGCCTGTATTCTCAACGGGTGATCTGAACGGTCCGTCCGGTCCTGGTCACAACAGCTTTGTTACAGACGAAAACGGCGATCTGCTCATTAGATACCATGCACGTCCGGCAGAGCACGCTGACAAAAAGTGCGACACCTACAACAGCAATCCGCTCTACGATCCGTGCCGCCACGCAAGGATCAAACGCGTACACTTTGACGCAAACGGTACACCTGTTATCAACATGAGCAGTCAGGCACTGCTTCCTTCAAAGAACAGAACGATAAGCGCGGTTATTACAGTAAAATAAAATATTTACTGACCTTTACGTCACAAAAATCATCCGGTTACTAATTGATAACCGGATGATTTTATGTTATACTGTTACATATGTCACTGAATTTAAATTACATTCATACCATCAGAAATTACATATGACATCTGTTATATTCCTTTAAAATGAATTATAATAAATACAGAAAAAGTGAACAGACCGAAAATATGAATGTTGTATTTTCGGAAATAATAAAAGTAATGACCTGAAAGGTGCTGATATTTATGAAAACAAGAAAACTTTCTGAATACACGATATTTTTTATAATTTACGCATGCATAGGCTGGATCTACGAAGTTTCACTTGAAACTTTCATTTACAAATGGGGATTCAGCAACCGCGGAGTTCTTTACGGACCATGGCTTCCAGTCTACGGTTTCGGAGCGCTGACATTCATTGTTCTGTGGTACAAACTTATAAAAGACAAGCCGGTTGTTAAAAAGTTATGCATGATTCCTGTAATATTTCTTCTCACAATGTTGACAGCTACTGCACTTGAACTGCTTACAAGTTACCTCTGTGAATGGACAATGGGTTCATGGCCGTGGCAGACATACAAGGATTACGCAATCAACTTCGAAGGCCGTATTGCTCTCAGCCCAAGTATCCGATTCGGCATCGGCGGCGTGGTATTCCTCTACGTTATCCAGCCGTTCCTCGATAAACTTGCAGCAAAACTCTCCGACAAGCAGGCTAAAACAGCAGCGGTCATCATACTTGCAGTGCTTGGCATCGATATGTTCTGCAAGTTTGTTCTTCCGATCATTTTTTAGAAAACGCTGATTTATTCATAAATCAGCGTGGGGCTCCGGGGCGAAGCCCCGCAAATCCCACCTCCGGAAATCCGGCGAAGCCGGATTTCCGATATAATCAGTGTTTCCTTAAATAAAGATAAATCCGGACATTTCTGCTCAATACAGAGTGACCGGATTTTTTATAATGCAAAAAAATAAAGACCGCAAAACATCTTTGCAGTCTTTAATAAGTGGAAGAGGGTGGATTCGAACCACCGAAGCTGAAAGCAACAGATTTACAGTCTGCCCCCTTTGGCCACTCGGGAACTCTTCCATAAGAGCTGGTGAACGGACTTGAACCCCTGACCTGCTGATTACAAATCAGCTGCTCTACCAACTGAGCTACACCAGCACATCGAGGCGACAGGACTCGAACCTGCGGCATCTTGGTCCCAAACCAAGCACTCTACCAAACTGAGTTACGCCTCGTAGTGAAAGCTGTCGTTTCAGACAGCTTTATTATTATACTATACAGAAATTGCTTTGTCAAGAGAATTTGAATAATTTACAGTTTATTCATAAATCTGCATGATCTGCCGCAGGTTTTATTACAGTGATCAGAATCATTCTCTCTTAAAATAACCGCAGTATCTTAAAGATCTTTATGATGGAACTGCTTTCTTCCCTCAGCGTAGTCAGCAACGATCTGACCGTTACCGTAGAGCTTGTACTTGTATGTAGTAAGTCCTTCAAGTCCAACCGGTCCTCTTGCGTGGATCTTGCTTGTGCTGATACCTACTTCCGCACCGAAACCGTAACGAAAACCGTCGGCAAATCTTGTTGAGCAGTTAAGATATGTTCCTGCAGAGTCTACGAGGTTCATGAATTTTTCCGCTGTTTCGCGGTTTTCTGTAATAATACAGTCTGTATGATGAGAACCGAAATTATTGATGTGTTCAATAGCTTCATCAACCCCGTCAACAAGCTTGACGGAAATAACGAGATCGAGATATTCCGTGGCAAACTCATCGTCATTCATTGACTCACAGCCGATGATATCTGACACTTCCCTGCTGCCGCGAACCTTAACGCCGTTTTCACGGAGAGCATCTGCCACCTTCTTTAAATTTTCAGTACCGAAGGCTCTGTCAACAAGAAGTGTTTCATTAGCATTGCATGCGGCATTTTACTGGATCTTGGCATCAACTGTAACACGACATGCCTTTTCAATATCAGCATCTTTGTCGATGTATGTATGACAGATACCGTCAGCGTGTCCCATAACCGGGATCTTTGTATTGTTCATGATGTACTGAACGAACTGGTTGGATCCTCTAGGAATGATAAGATCAACGGACTTGTTACAAGCAAGAAGTTCGTCAACTTCGCTGTGACCTTCCACCTGATACATACAGCCTTCAGGAGCTCCGCTTGCGACTGCTGTTTTATAGATAATATCAAAAAGAACCTTATTTGTATTTACTGTTTCCTTACCGCCTTTAAGAACTGCACAGTTACCGCTCTTGATACAGAGTGATGATATCTGAACAAGTGCGTCCGGTCTTGCTTCAAATATGATGCCGATAACACCGATCGGGCAGGAAATTCTCTTAAGAACAAGTTCTTTGTCAAGTTCACGTGCAAGCATTACCTTATTGATAGGATCGGCGAGTCCTGCAAGCTGTTCGATACCGCTGCATACGTCATTAAGCTTGTGTTCATCAAACTTAAGTCTTTTCTTTACTGAAGGTGCTATTCCGTTCTTTTCAGCGTTTTCAAGATCAAGTTTATTTGCCGCAAAGATCTCGTCCTTCGCTTTAACAAGAGCGTCCTTAACATTTAAAAGTACTTTGTTTCTTGTTTCAATATCGAGTGCAGCCATTTTATAGCTGTCGGCCTTCATCTTTCGTGTTATTTCTATCATTGAATTGCTCATTGTCATTAAACTCCTTAATAATATAATTGCCGGATAAACTGTATGTTACTATTCTATCATAAAAACAAGGGAAAATCCAGCACAATTTTACGGAATTATGCATCACGTTTTCCGCGAATGTTTATTAATGTACATTGCCCGATATTGTAGAAATTATCATCATGTTTTAGTTTAAATCACCAGAAATGAAACATTTAAAAACAGACAAATATTTGATTAACAGGCCTTTACGTACAATTTCAGTCGAAATAATTCCACTCTTTTCCATTATTTATCTGATAAAAAAGCATAGTTTTATACAATATCCGTCACTGAATATAGATTTTTTCTGAGTAATATGCTATAATACGTAAGTGAAAGTTAAAGACAAATGACAGTAACTGACTGTTCCGTTTAAATCGAAACCCATATTTTTATCAGGAGTGATCGTATGAATAAAAAACCTGTAATTATTACAGTTGCATTACTTGTGGCTATAGCAGGCTGTGTAGAGTATAAATTAATTTTTGACAAAAATCATAAGCCTGATTCGATCCAGGTTTCGCTGTCGGAGGATGCTCCTCAGAACGCAGGGCGTAAGGATAACCCTATTATCGTATCCCAGACTGAAGGTCTTAAGTATTATTATCAGGGTGTCAGTGTCGCTGAAAAGGACTATCAGAAAGCCGGAAGCGAGATACTGAAAGCCCTCGACAAGATAGAAAAAATGAGTAAGTGTACAATCACCAAAAACGTTGATATAAAACGTACCGAGAACGATATCGAATACTACAAGGTGAATGACAAAACATTCGGAAGTATTTCAGATATGAGATCATATGTTAAGTCAACTGTTTCCGAATCACTTTTAAAAGAAAGATATGCCGGTCTGCTCGACGGCGAATCACCGGTCTTCAGGGAATTTGAAGACGGACTTTACGTTAAGAGAAACAATGATCTGTCAAAGGGATTTGAATGGGAAAAAAATGAGGACAAGAGCATAAAACTTGCAGTCACAGGCAAGGAAGACGGAAAATTCAAAATATCATCAACTGGCTATACAATAGAGATCGTTGATGAAGACGGTATATGGAAAGTAAATTCAATAACAAAATAAAAAAATTCCGGTTCTTTTTAAGAACCGGATATTTTTTTACCATACAGAAACTTTTGATGAAAATACTTTCTGGTCACTCTTGTAAAGCGCCATGTTGAGATCTGTCGGAATAAAGCTTCCGTCACTGTAGACAGGAATACATTCATATCTGTCTGCCGTTCCGTCACTGAGCATTTTTTCCGCAATGATGTCATTCCTGTTTTTCAGTTCGGCAACCGGAAGCGGTACAAACAGACGGTTTTCATCCGGTACCGGAGCGCCTGTAAACTCAGGAACGATAACAGTCTGTTCAACCGAACCGTCACTGTAACTGCGAAGTGCTTTGCCCAGGGAGTCAACATCCTTAACATTAGTCAGC
>JAGDDO010000127.1 GCA_017848205.1 Oscillospiraceae bacterium
CTGAAAGCCGAAAGATAAGTTTCTTCCATATCCTTCGGAGATGCCACAGCATCAAATTCATGTCTTACATTTTCAGGACCGCTGTGTACTGCAAAATGCTTTGCACAGGCAGCAGTTTTAAGAAATTCGCCATTTCCCTGAAGACCTCTTACAAAAGCTGAGCCGAGCTTACCTGTAAGGAACGGATCCTCACCGTAGGTTTCCTGACCTCTGCCCCATCTCGGGTCTCTGAAAATATTGATATTCGGTGACCAGAGTGTAAGTCCCTTGTATATGTCGCGGTCCTCATGTGATGAGTATGCGTTGTACATTGCTCTTGCTTCTGTTGAAATGACGCCTGCGACTTCTTCAAGAAATTTGTCGTCAAACATCGCAGCAAGTCCGATAGCCTGCGGGAACATTGTAGCGGAACCGGCTCTTGCAACTCCGTGAAGTGCTTCGCTCCACCAGTTATATGCCTTAAGTCCTGCCTTTTCATTTGCCGGAGCATCGTATTTAAGCTGTTCAGCCTGCTCCTCAGTAGTCATTTTTGCAGTTATTTCTTCTGCCTTCTGCTGAAAATAGTATTTATCCATCAGCGCTCCTCTTTCCGATCATCTCTTTTTAATTTCCCAGACTTCATTTATCACAGCTGATTCGCCAGGAGCGTATTCTCTTTCATCTCCTACAACTTCACATTCGATAAATTTCTCGTTGGTATATGTTTCAAAGTTGCATCCGAAGTCAGGATAATTCTTTTCCGGATCGTACTTTTCAAACCTTTTTATATATGTCTGATTTCCGCAGACGTACATTGCCTGTCCGGAAACCACATTGAATCCTGCTTTAAATGCACGTGTGATCGTCGGATCCATACGAAGCACTGCACGGCCGTCATTCAGTGAAAAACGAATGTCGTGTATTTCTGAATAAGGCCAGAGAGCCATTGTTCTGTTCGGAAGATAACCTGTATCTTCTGTATTAAGGTCTATGTACTCGGTACCGCCCGGTGCAAGACCTGTAATTGACCACGGTGCAAACTTAAGCGGTTTGTCAGAAACATTTACTATAGTATTCTTTACATTCAGTGTTTCATTGTCGTTGAAACTGAGTTCAATAGAATACTGTGTTCCGAAAGGAGTCGGTTCAGCAGTAAGTTTCACGTTTTCATCTGTAACGACAGCATCTACCGGTTTGTTGTCCGGATAGTAGGTCTCAGGTACTATTTCAGGTGAACGCCATAATCTGTGTCCGCCGTATGTGTACCAGGTTCCGTAGCCTTCAACATCAAGGCTGAAATCGCGGTTTAAATCCTCAAACAGAATATTCTCCTCATTCTTAAGTCCGTAGTAAATGATTCTCGGCCCGTACTCAAGCGACGCCATGACCAGAACGTTTTCTGTTTCAAGGCACAGGCACTTTCCAAAATTCTTATACTCTTTTTCGTAATGAGTGAACTTCATACATAATCCTCCCGATCCAGCTTATATTTTTAGGCATAATTCTAATTGCTGTATGTGTATATTATAATACAGGAAGGCTGAAATTACTTATCATTACTTGCGGTTTAACGTATTATTTATTGCTTTATATTTTAAAAATTTCGTTTCTAATATTGCATATCCCACGTAGTTGTGTTATAATTCAATAAAAGATGATCGTAAATCCGGTCAAAACGAGTTTTGAAATCAGCAATTTATAAGAGCAAACACATATTAAAAAATGACATGGAGTGATAGTGAAATGATCCAGCATCTCAACGGAGACTTCGAGACAGTCGAGTACAATAATAATGGATTCATACTTTTGTATGATAACGTTGAAAATGAAGATTATCCTATGCACTGGCATAACGCTATAGAGATAATCATGCCTCTTATCAACGATTTCAGAGTTACTGCAGGCGGAAACACATATGAACTCAGGGAACGTGAAATAATCATAATTCCGCCGGGTGAACTTCATTCAATGATAGCACCTGATCACGGACAGAGGCTTATTTTCCAGTGCAGCAGCAGTGTACTGAATGATTTTCCTCCCCTCAGTGCAATTTCCTCAATGTTCACGGACGTTACCCTTATCGACAGCAATTCTCCGGAATACCAGAAGAGCGTAGCCAAGAAGACCATGCTCGAGATATATGACGAGTATTTCAAAAAGGAAGAACTGTCAGAACTTAAGATCTATTTAAAACTTATCAATATGTTCGTAAAGCTTCACGAAGGAGCAGCTTCCGAAAAGCGCGACCTTATGGGATGTACCTCAGTCAAGCTCAATGAATACAGTGAACGTTTCGGAGCAGTCAAGAAATACATCGAAAAGAACTACATGGAAGACATCTCGCTTGACACGCTTGCCGAGATCGCCGGTTACAGCAAATATCATTTTTCGCGTATCTTCAAGCAGTACACGGGTTCCTCCCACATCGAATACGTTAATAAAACACGTATCAATGTTGCCCAGAAGCTGCTGCTCGATCCTTCGATCTCAATTACGGAAGTTGCAATGAACTCCGGTTTCACAAGCATTACTTCCTTCAACCGTGTTTTCAAGGAGATAAAGCACTGTACACCTTCCGAATTCAAGAAGTTCTATAAAACATCAGATTAAGAAAACACTGATTAAACCGGACATCCGGCTTCGCCGGATGTCCGGAAGTGGGATTTGCGGGGCTTCGCCCCGGACCCCCACGTAAAAAAACAGAGGACGCAAACCTGACAGTTTACGTCCTCTGTTTTTATTATTCCTAAGAATCACTTCTTGTCGTCCTTGTTCTTAGGCTTGCTGCTGAGTATAAGACATCCGACAATAAGAACAATTGCAATAATTGCAACGATCACCGGAGTTTTCATATTTCTTGTATCACCGATCACCGGAAATGTAGTAAGAAGTCCGGCAGCCAGACACATAATATTATAAGTCATTTTTATTTTCCTCGCTTTCGTTATCTTAAAAAACATATATTTGCTGTCTGCTGAAAAAGTATCAGCATAAACAGGTTTGACATATTAAATGCAGATATCCTGTCTGCATTCACTATATTATTATATCACAGGCAAATAAGCATTGGAATAGTATATCTGCTTTTTTGCCGTAAATTTTTACTCTCAATAAGTGAAAATATTTATGCAAAGTTACTTTATGAAGCTGACTATATTATCAAGTATCCTTGATGCAGTTTCGTCCTTGCTGAGAAGAGGAAGTTCTGTCTCGGAATCTGCCGTTATCATTGTCACGATGTTGGTATCACCAGCAAAACCGGCACCGGACTGCTTAAGGTTGTTTGCACAGATCATGTCGATGTTCTTCTTTTTAAGCTTCGCTCTTGAATTTTCGAGCATGTTCTCGGTTTCCATTGAAAAGCCGCAGATGAACTGTCCTTCTTTTCTGTGCTCACCGAGATAAGCAAGAATATCCTGTGTTCGTTCAAGCGGAATGCTCATGTCATCGTCTTTTTTCTTGATCTTCTGGTCGCTTACAAAAGCCGGTCTGTAATCCGCTACCGCTGCAGACTTGATGATTATATCGCAGTCTTCGAAATTGTCACGTACCGCTTCAAACATATCTTTAGCCGAAACAACGTCGATAACTTTTACAAACGGCGGAATTTCAGCAGTCGCAGGTCCTTTTACAAGAATGACATCCGCTCCCCTGAGCATGGCCTGTCTTGCGATTGCAAATCCCATCTTGCCGCTGGAATGATTGGAAATGTATCTTACCGGATCAAGTGCTTCCTGTGTAGGTCCGGCAGTTACGAGTATCTTTTTGCCCTTAAGGTCCTTTTCGCAGGCTATCTCTCTAAGCACATGGTCAACCAGAACTTTTTCTGAAGGAAGCTTGCCCTTTCCGCTGTCACGGCATGCAAGGAATCCGCTGTCAGGTTCGATGAAGTGATAGCCGAATCTCTTGAGCTTTTCCATGTTGTCCTGATTTATTGCATTTTCGTACATGGCTGTATTCATTGCCGGTGCTATATATACAGGAGCCTTCGTTGCCATAATGGTTGTGGAAAGCATATCGTCAGCTATACCGGAAGCTATCTTTCCGATTATGTTTGCCGTTGCCGGAGCAATGAGAAAAATATCTGCCTTTTTGGCAAGTGACACATGAGCTACATGAAACTGAAAGTTTCTGTCGAATGTATCAACAAGGCACTTGTTGTTTGTAATGGTTTCGAAAGCAATAGGGTTTATAAAGTTCACAGCATTCCGGGTCATGATAACATGAACATCACAGTGTAGCTTTACAAGCATACTTGCAATATTTGCAGCCTTGTACGCTGCGATAGACCCTGTAACACCTATTACCGCACATTTTCCTGTAAGCATAATTCCATCTCCTTTAACAGTGACCTGCTTATTGAAAACACTGATCATACCGGACAGCGTACCGGTCTGCGGATCAGTAATACAACAAGTGCAGGGCATATGCACACCCTGCACAGAATCATGGTTCTATTTAAGTTCTGCCATCTGTTCAGTAAGCAAACCGTGTTTTTCATAATGGTGTACGCTCTTTATACCATTATTTTCATCAACGAAGACCACTGTCGGTTTGTGTTTCTTCGCCTCATCCGGAGTCATTGATATGTATGTCATGATTATTACAAGATCTCCCGGTTCAACACATCTTGCTGCGGCACCGTTAAGGCACACAACTCCTGAACCCGGATCACCTGCGATAACATAAGTTTCAAGTCTGTTTCCGTTGTTTATATCAACTATCTGGACCTGTTCGTATTCAAGAATACCTGCAGCCTCCATAAGATCAGAGTCTATAGTGACACTTCCTACGTAATTGAGTTCTGCCTGTGTTACCACTGCACGGTGTATTTTGCTCTTGAGCATTTTTAATTCCATTTAGTAATTATTCCCCTTCGTAGAAATAGTTATCAATGAGTCTTGTTTTTCCGATATATACAGCCATAGCAACAAGAGCACTGTCTGTGAACTCTGTGATCTGCTGCATAGTATCAAGTGAAACTATTTTAATGTAGTCGATCTTTGCGAGAGGTTCAGCTTTTACAATGTCAGTCATCTGTGAAATGATATCAGTACTGTTTCTTGCGCCTGACTTTATAAGCTCTTCAGCTTTTCGTACTGCCTTTGAAAGAACAAGAGCAGCCTTGCGTTCTTCAGCATTAAGATATGTATTTCTTGAACTCTTTGCAAGTCCGTCATCTTCTCTTACTATCGGGCAGCCGATGATCTCGATGTCCATGTTGAGATCAGTTACCATTCTCTTTATAACTGCGAGCTGCTGAGCATCCTTCTTTCCGAAATATGCTCTGTCAGGCTTTACAATATTGAAAAGCTTTGTTACAACTGTGCATACGCCTCTGAAATGAACAGGTCTTGTAAGACCGCAGAGTTCTTCTGTAAGAAGATGCATGTCAACGAATGACTGGAAGTTGTCAGTGTACATCTCTTCCGGTTCAGGAGCGAAGATAAGATCAGCACCGGCTTCAAGGCACTTAGCCTTGTCGCGTTCGAGGTCTCTCGGATATGTTGCAAGGTCTTCAGTCGGACCGAACTGCATAGGGTTAAGGAAAATACTTACCACTACCCTGTCGTTACCCTTGTCAGCTGCCTTAATAAGGCTCTGATGTCCTTCGTGAAGATATCCCATTGTCGGAACGAAACCAACAGTAAGACCTTCTTTTCTCCACTGTTTAACAGTTTCTCTTACTTCCTTTATTGTTTTTACAACGATCACTTTGAAAACCTCTTTCTGTTTTAAATATTATCGATCTCCTGCAGTTTTTCTGCAAGCTTTTCATAATCCGTTGTGTCTTCTGTTTTGAATGAATGTGCCTTGTCCGGGAACTCACCTGACTGCATTTCAGCAATATATGCCGCAAAAGCAGCTTTCATATCAGCACCTACATCTGCAAATTTCTTTGCAAACTTAGGGGTGAAATCCGGGAACATACCGAGCATATCCTGATAAACGAGCACCTGTCCGTCGCATCCTGCACCGGCACCGATACCGATGGTCGGAACAGAAAGCCTTTTGGTGATATATTCTGCAAGCTTTGCAGGTACACATTCAAGGGTTACCATGCTGGCACCTGCCTTTTCGACTGCAAGTGCATCTTTTATAAGTTTCAGGGCAGCAGCTTCATCCTTGCCCTGAAGTTTGAATCCGCCGAACATATTGACCGACTGAGGAGTCATGCCGAGATGAGCAACTACAGGTATTGACGCTTCTGTAATGGCTTTTATCTGCGGGCAGACAGACTCTCCGCCTTCAAGCTTTACAGCATTGGCACGGCCTTCCTTCATGAGTCTGCCGGCATTCATTACAGCATCATAAACCGATGCCTGATATGACATGAACGGCATGTCGGCAACTATAAATGCATTTTTAGCACCTCTTGCGACTGCAGCAGTATGATGGATCATATCCTCCATAGTAACTGAAATTGTGTCTTCGTAACCGAGAATAGTCATTCCAAGTGAATCGCCTATAAGGATCGAATTGATCCCGGCTTCATCCATAAGCTTTGCAGTGGAATAGTCATATGCTGTGAGCATGGAGATCTTAACGCCGTTTTTCTTCTGCTCCTTAAGTGTCGCGATAGTATTCTTCATTTTATTAAAGTCTCCTTACCAATTAATAAAGTAAATGAATAATTATTTTTCGTTTACTTTTATGAGTTATCCCTTAACGGGAACTGCTGTAATGCACAACTTTAAGTATAGCACAGTACAGTAAAAAAGTCAAAGAAACCTATTACCGGTTATCAATTTTTTCAGGATACATATCATGGTGCAGAAGTCTGTGGAACGCAAAATTTTCCCACTTTGTGCCCGGTTTTCCGTAATTGCAGTAAGGATCGATGGATATGCCTCCGCGCGGAGTAA
>JAGDDO010000128.1 GCA_017848205.1 Oscillospiraceae bacterium
CAATTATACCATAAATTGATACAAAAGTCTATGTATAATGATATTTTACAGTCTGCTTTATTCCCGTTAGTCTACCTACAAAGCTGCTCAAAAATTGAGCAGCTTTTTCAAGTGTGCCGAAGGCACCACCATTTTAAATGGAACGCCTTGGCGGCGTGCTATCATAAAGCGGTTGTCTCTAAGAGCCAACCGCTTGAATCAATAATTTCATGATCTGTAGAAGCAGAATCAAAGTAATCTTACTGTAAATCAAAGCACCGGTTTATCCGTAAACCGGTGCTTTTGCGCTGATATATCGGGGGAATATATGTTTCGGAAAAATCATCTGAAAAATATAGATTTTCTGACGGAGTTGTAGTATAATAGATTCAATACAGAAAAAAGGAGCGCTGATACGAAAAAAATCAGTATTTCCTTGGAATCTGAAAAGAACAAAAGAGGGCGGCGGATCAGTCGCTCAGACAAACAGAGAAAAACATTTTTGAGGGGGAGATAATTATGCCACATTCATCAGGACATCATCATCACAGTTCACACAGGAGCAGCTCGCATCACCGCAGCAGCTCGCATCATTACCATCACCGCAGCTCTTCACGTTATCACAGCGGAAGCTACTCCGGTTATGGATATTCCGACAGAAGAAATTCAACCCGGATAAGCAGTGTGTTCTTTCCGGGGGCTAAACGGTACAGCTATTTAAGCCACGGAAAGCTGAAGTACATTTACAGTCAGAGCGACCCGTCCAAAAGATTTCATCCGGCGCGTCTGCTTGTGCTTCTGTTCTACATTCCGTTTATTTTCGGCGGAATAATGATGGTTAAGACCTCCAGTACACCTTCACTAAAAAAGCCGGATTCGACAGAGATCATTATAAAGGATGAAGCCGATGTCATCACATCGCAGGATGAATCAGAGCTTCGTTCGGTATTAAGGGACTTTTATAAAAAGAGCGGAGTTGTTCCTTCAGTCATTACAGTTGAAGATACAAAGTGGAACGGTAATATTGAATCATATGCCTATACCCGTTATCTCTCGGAATTTACTGACGAGATGCACTGGCTGATCGTTTATTCCGATCCGTCAGCTGATTTTGAACCAATGCAGGGAAACAATACGGATGCAGTACTTACTGAGGATATAGGCGATATATTTATAAACCGTCTGGAAACAAATCTTAAAGATAAAAACACCGGGGTCGGTGCTTCTGTAAGCAATGCTTTTGAAACCATAATGCCGCTGATAAGCAAACCAAGTCTGTTTGACAGACTGATAAGCCTCGGACCGGCATTGTTCCTTTTCCTGTTTGTAGGATTCCACGCATTCTTCATGGCTGGACTTTATGACCTGAAATATAAAAGAGCCGTATACGATCCGGATCCGGACGAAGCAAGACAGCTCGGAAACAGTGCCGCTGGTGCAGCCGCAGGTATTGCTGCAGCCGCAGGTATCACACAGAATTACGGAGCCGGCGCGGGTATGAGCAGAGCTTATCCGCAGTCCGGATATCAGAATTACGGAAACAGCTATGCATCTGCCGGAAACGGCTATCAGACTCCGGCATACGGACAGTCGGGTGCACAGAACGGCGGATACATGCAGGATATCGGCATGCCGGGCGGTATGCAGACTCAGGATCAGTCTTACGGTCAGAGCGGTTATCAGACGCAGTATGCTCAGAATAACGGCGGTTACATGCAGAACACTTATCCGAACGGCGGTGCGCAGAGCCTGAATTCCTCATACGGACAGAGCGGTGCTCAGAGTTACGGAGCACAGAGCGGCAGTTCCGGATATATGCCGGAGGTCGGTTTGCCAGGCGGAATTCAGAATAACAGTCAGGCATACGGACAGAGTGGCGTTCAGAACTACGGAGTACAGAATAATGCTCCGGCATACGGACAAAACAGTTACGGAACAGCGGAAAGCTGGAATAACAGCAGCGGTTCAGACAGAAATGGTACAGCGGCCGGCACATCCCGTCCGCAGCCGGTACCTCCGGGATGTACGACATGTTCATCCTGCGGAAATGTTTATCACATTTCAGACAGAAGATGCCCTCTGTGCGGAGGAAAATAAAAAGTACACTGGCAGAATGCAGCGATACCCGCGCGGGTTTAGCTGCGCAGTAAATCCGGATGACAGTCATAACAAAAGAAAAGGAGCATTCCGCGTATGCGGTCTGCTCCTTTGTGGTTAACAGTCGTTTTCTGCACCTGCGGTCTGCTCTTTTTTATGGCTAACGGTCGCTTTCCGGAAGGAAAAGTTCGTCGATGAGTTTTATCGCTTTTTCATATCTTTCAGTGTAGCTGCCGGAGATGTGTTTGCATTTAAAGCCGAAGCGCTCATAGAGTTTTTCTATACGTTCGCTGTAGAGTTTCCGGTTTGCGGCGATCTCTTCACTGCGGTCGCCGTCCTGCACCCATTCAACGTCAGGTTCGGCGTGGAGAATGAGGTCGTAGTGATTGAGTTTCGCTATTGCCTCAGCCAGATTTTCGTTTGCTTCGTTTCCGTCTTCGAGGAAGTCCATGAAGAAACGGGTGATGAGGCAGTCGGTGTCTTCGATGAGGACTTTGTTGCTGTATTCGGTGAGACGCATTTCCTTTGCCTTGTGTTCGAGGAGTATACGTGTGAAGTCTTCAGTCAGCATCATGGTGTCGGTGCCGGAAAGTTCAGAAAGTTCACGTCCGACTTCTTCGAGGTAGTTGGTGTGGTAGTGGTGGGCGAGATTTACGGTGAGCACCGATTTTCCGCAGCTTTCCGAACCGATTATCAGTACCTTCTTTACGTAGTGCGGTCTTACGAACATCGGC
>JAGDDO010000129.1 GCA_017848205.1 Oscillospiraceae bacterium
AGATATCAAGCAGTTCCGTAATATAAACCACATTCTCGGCTATGAAAAAGGCGACAAGATCTTAAAGGAGATCTGCGCAATGCTTCAGGAATTCCTGAAACCTGGTGAATTTTTTACGAGACTGTTCGCTGACAACTTCCTGATTCTCACGCTCGTGCACGACACCTACGCTGTAATGCGCCGCATGGAAGAGATAAACTACAGGCTTCAGAAGCTGAAGATACTTGAAGGCAGCGAGATTCATTTCGCATCAGGATATGTACAGATAGACAACTCAAACAGAGACACGGCACTGGAACAGCTCATCGACTGCTCGATAATCGCTCATGAAAACGCCAAGAAAAAGAAAGGCAGTGTGCATGTACGGTTTGATCCGGGCATGTACAACGAGGAATTCCACAAGTACGAGATATTAAGCGAGATACAGAACGCCTGCCGTACCGGCCAGATATGCACATTCGTTCAGCCGCAGTACGATATTCTCAACCGTGAATATGTCAGCATGGAGGCACTGGTCCGCTGGAATCATCCTGTCAGAGGACTTCTTACTCCTGACAAGTTCATTGATGTATGCGAGGAAAACGGATTTATCAGCGACATCGACTTCTGCGTACTCGAACAGATGTGCTCATATATCCGCCGCAGGCTCGACGCTGACCTCCGCGTCCTTCCTATAGCGATAAACCAGTCACAGATAACCATACACGAAAAAGGCTATGTCAGAAGGCTCATGGCTCTTACAGGCAAGTACAACATACCGCCTAAGTACATTGAACTTGAAGTAACTGAAAGCGCCTATGTCAACAATCTTGGCGAGACTATTTCTGTTCTCTCCGAGCTTCGTGAATGCGGGTTCCGTATTTCAATGGATGACTTCGGAACAGGTTACTCGACACTTAACTTCCTAAAGGATATTCCTGTTGATTCACTGAAGATAGACAAGACTTTCCTTACGGAAAACCTTATCGAGAAAAAGCCTGCCGAGATCATAAAGTCGATAACAAGCATGGCACACAACATCAATATACGTGTGGTATGCGAAGGTGTTGAATACCCTCAGCAGGTCCAGTTCCTGCAGAATATCGGATGCGAACTGGTACAGGGCTACCTGTTCGGCAAGCCTATGCCATACACGGACGTGGCAGAATTCATCGAAAACGCCTGCCCGGCAGTATAAATTACCGTCACGCAGTTTCCGGCACGGAACCTGCGTGAATTTTTTTGAAAAAAAGTCTTGACATCTGAACCCGTGCGTGATATAATAATAAAGCTGACACACGCAGAGGTATCGAAGCGGTCATAACGAGGCGGTCTTGAAAACCGTTTGACTTAACGGTCACGTGGGTTCGAATCCCACCCTCTGCGCCAATTTTTTTTGATAGTTGGCGTTATATTTTTAAGATTCAACATGCGGAAATACCCAAGTGGTGAAGGGGCTCCCCTGCTAAGGGAGTAGGTCGGGAAACCGGCGCGAGGGTTCAAATCCCTCTTTCCGCGCCAGGAACAACTGCAGATTTTGTCTGCAGTTGTTTTTTTATTTTACTGACCATTTAATCTCCACAACAGTGAACTTTCGTCTATTATTATTCATGCTTTTTGCAGTGTATTTTTTCGTTTTTGTATTTGTTGTTTCTGATAAAATGCTCTTTCAGCTGACTCCCTTATGAATTTTCAAGTTTTTTTAAAATCATTGAAAAAACGATTTGACAAATAGTGATATAAGTGCTATAATCATTATAAAATCATTAACTGATTTCTAACTATTTATTATTGAAAAGGGGTACATTGGTTATGGCAAAAGAAACTACTAAAAAAACTGCTGCTCCAAAGAGCGCAAGCGCTATTGTTGCAGAGGTAAAAGAAACAGCAAAGGAATCAAAGGTTGCTAAGGAAGTAAAGGAAAAAGTTAAGGAAACCGCTACAAAGGTTAAAGAAACTGCTTCCAAGGTAAAGGAAACTGCTTCAAAGACAGCAAAGAAGACTAAGGAAGCAAGCTTCGTTGAATTCGACGGCAAGCAGCTTTCAATCGCTGAGATCACAGAAAACGCTAAGAAACACTGGCTCGCTTCAAACAAGGGCGACATTGCTGATATCAAAGTTTATATCAATACAAATCAGAGCAAGGCTTTCTACGTTATAAACAATGAAGACCGCGGCGAATTCGACATCTGATTTTTAACTAAAGCATATATTATTACGTTTTATTTAAGAAGCTGCATGTATTCCATGCAGCTTTTTCTTTAATATTTTCTTATATAATCTTAAAAGAAAGCTGATCAGTGGGTACGGATCGATACCGGTACTGCGTTAAATCAGCGTTTTCCAAGATCCGGGAGGTTAAATCAAATGACAGACAATCGCAAGAAAGAGATCACTGACAAATACCTGAAAAGCGGCAATGACGACAGCATACTTGAGCTTTCAGTACAGGAACTCATATATCTGTATTCAGCTGTTCTCGCAGAACAGAAAAAAGATCCTGAAAACAAAGAGTGGGCTGAAAGAAGGCAGTATGTATTCTCATCAGTTATCATGAGATTCATGAATTCCGACGAGCTGTACATCGCTTATCATGTTATGACCAACTATCCGTACATCGACGTAAGAGGATGTGCATGGTTATTCACTGAAAAGGAATTCTCAAAGGCTGCACACGAGCACTATTTCAAGGAAGGCGTACCGCTTACAATGAAGACTGTAACCGGAAAGGACGCAGTCGTAGAGCAGCTTCTGGAGCTTCTCAGAATAGGCGTTGAACAGATCATCGTTGACAACGGTCAGCCGAACGTTACGATCCGCCTTAAGGACATCATCACAGGCAGCGGAGAAAACGGACAGCTTACAACTACCTGTCCTGAACTCATGTTCACCATACTCAACGCTCTCGAACTTTCATACGCAAGCGACGGAAAGCATCCTGATCTTCCGGAACTCGATAAAAAGACTGAGGAACTTGTAAAGAGCTCAAGACTCCTTGTTCCGATAAAGCTCGACCGTCATCTCGAAGACGGTGAGTCACTCCACATAACTGAAGAAACACCTTCACAGATAGCAGTTGTAAATCCGTTAAAAACTGAAAAAGGCTTTATAGCTGCATTTACAGACTGGAAGGAATTCACGAAGCTCTACTCAAAGGACGAGTGGAATGCAGTTATAATGGACCACACCACACTGAAGGACGCTGCGTCCCGCGTTGACGGATTTATCATAAATCCGGGCGGATTTATGTTCGTTGTAAAGAACGAAGAAGAAAACAAATAACCGGTCTGCATCCTGCAGTATCACCCTGCACTTTCCGTCGGCTATATACCGGTCAAAGTGCATTATATGACAGTAAAAAAATAAAACCTCCGGATCATCAGTGACAATCCGGAGGTTTTTTATATGATCACATTTTCTGCTTTAGGAAGCTTATTATCAGTCGTTCTTCTTTCTTACTAAAACAACGATTGCAGCGGCAGCAACAGCAGTAACTGCTAAAGAAGCAGCACTTCTTGAATCACCTGTCTTAGGTGTGCCGTTTGTCTTGTCTGTTGTGGAAGCTGGCTTTTCTGTAGCCTTCTGTGTTTCAGCTGATGAATTGTTGCTGTCGTTGTAAGCGACTGTAGTTACTACGATATCTTCTGAGATCTTGCCGAATACTTCCTTGAGTGTATTTACGTCAGCATCGTAGTACTGTACAGGATCACTTGCAAGGTCCTTCATAAGGTTTACTGCGCGATCCTTCTGTGATCCGCTGAGATCATTAAAGAAACCTACTGTATAAACATTTGCGTTTGGCTTAACCTTTTCATTGTCAACCTTAAGAGC
>JAGDDO010000013.1 GCA_017848205.1 Oscillospiraceae bacterium
ACATTGTCAGCTTCTCGTGCGATCGATGAACCTACAACGTTTACGATACCAAGTGTCTTTATACCGTTTTCCTTTGCTTCACGGAGAGCTGCAAGGCTGTCTGCAGTTTCACCTGACTGGCTTATGATGATAACGAGACTGTTCTTTATAAGTGACATTTTTCTGTAACGGAACTCGGAAGCAAGTTCAACGCGGACATTGATCGAAGTGAGTTCCTCCATTACATACTGCATTGCCATTCCGACATGATAAGCTGAACCGCAGGCAACAATGTAGATCTGGTTAATGCTCTTCATTTCTTCGTCTGAAAGATCAAACTCAGTAAACTTTACTTCGCCGTCCTTAAGAACAGAGTTGATGGTATTTTTGATAACCTCAGGCTGTTCGTGGATCTCCTTGAGCATGAAATGTTCGTATCCGCCCTTTTCGGCAGCTTCCGCATCCCACTTGATCTCAGTAAGAGGCTTTTCGATTTCTTCACGGTCGATGTTGTAGAAAGTAGCCTTGCCTTCTGCAAGTCTTGCGATTTCGAGATTTCCGATGTAGTAAACATTTCTTGTGTAGTTGAGGATAGCCGGAACGTCAGAAGCAACGTATGTTTCACCGTCTGCAATACCGATGATCATCGGGCTGTCCTTTCTTGCTGTATAGATCTCGCCCGGAAAATCCTTGAACATTACCGCAAGTGCATATGAACCGCGTATACGCATCATTGCACGTGCAATGGAGTCAACAGGGCCGAGAGCATATTTTTTGAAATAGTAATCGATGAGCTTGACTGCAACTTCAGTATCTGTCTGTGAGCAGAATGTATAGCCGCTCTTTGTAAGCTTTTCCTTAAGTTCCTGATAGTTTTCAATGATACCGTTGTGTACTGCAATAACATTTTCATCATCGCTTGAATGAGGATGTGCATTGAGTTCAGACGGTTCACCGTGTGTTGCCCATCTTGTATGACCGATACCGCAGCTTCCCTTAACTGCAGCACCTTCATTTGTCTTTTCAATGAGGACTTTGAGTTTGCCCTTTGCCTTAACTACTTCCGGAGCTTTTTCTCCGTCACGTACTGCAATACCGGCTGAATCATATCCTCTGTACTCAAGCTTGGAAAGCCCGCTCAGAAGTACCGGAGCTGCCTGCTTTCTGCCTGTAAAACCTACTATACCACACATATTACTTTTTTCCTTTCATATAACCTTTTCATTTTCACAACTTTTATAATTCAAGCTGTCCCGGAAAAACGTCAGCATTACCTGTCGCTGTTCCTGCAGCCGGAATAGACTTTGCTCTGAGCTTTTCTGCTGCCGGTTCTTCTGAAACAACAGCGGCCTTTGTTATAACGGCACTGCCGCGGAGCGTCATTACCTGAACACCCTGAGTGTCACGGGTCGATTTCGGAAGAATGAGACCTGTGTCAAACACAAGCGACTTTCCTGCCGATGATGAGATCAGAAGATCGCAGTTGTCAGCAGCGTACAGGATCGCCACAAGCGGTGATTTGCCTGAATACGCTTTCTGCAGTTTCTTTCTGTTTGTCTTGGTCTCGTACTCCTTAAGCGGAACCTTTGCTACCTTTCCGTTTTCAAACACGAAGAACATGAAACCGGAATAATCGGTAGTGTTCACCATGTATCTTACGTTTTCATCCTGGTCAAAGCCAAGCTTTGCAGGAACGTAGTCACCGAGAACACTTGCCTTGGTATCGTCAAAAGCACTTGCCTTTGTCTTGTAGACCTGCTGCATGTCAGTAAAGAAAAGCAGATCAGTTCTGTTGTTCGACTCAATGTGAGCAACTATCCTGTCGCCTTCCTTAAGCTTCTGGTCACTGCTCATTCTGAGTGACTGATTGGTTATCTTCTTGAAATATCCGCTC
>JAGDDO010000130.1 GCA_017848205.1 Oscillospiraceae bacterium
AGGTAAAGGTTATCCGCGGCGATGTTGAAGTGAAGGACAAGCAGGGCAACGTAGTCGATGTAGCCAAGAACATCGCTCTTGACTACGAAGTTGAGGGAGATTTCCCTAAGTACGGAAACGACGACGACCGTGCAGACCAGATCGGTGTTGACCTTCTTGAGACATTCATCACAAAGATAAAGAAGAGACCTACATACAGGAACTCAGAACCTACAACATCTATCCTCACAATCACATCAAACGTGGTTTACGGACGTGCTACAGGTGCTCTTCCTGACGGAAGAAAGGCCGGCGAACCATTCTCACCAGGCGCAAACCCGAGCTACGGTGCTGAACAGAACGGACTTATCGCATCACTCAATTCAACAGCCAAGATTCCTTATGAATGGGCACTTGACGGAATTTCAAATACACAGAGCATCAATCCTGATGCAATAGGCAAGACTGAAGAAGAACGCATCAATAACCTTGTACACGTTCTTGACGGTTACTTCTCACAGGGTGCTCATCACCTCAACGTGAACGTATTCGGCAGGGAATACCTCGAAAAGATCATGGAGGATCCGACAAATCCTGAGTACGCTAACTTCACTATCCGTGTATCAGGCTACGCAGTCAAGTTCGTTGATCTTACAAGGGAACAGCAGCTCGACGTAATTTCAAGAACATTCCACTCATTCAGATAATTCCTTAAAGGTATATCCCCTTATTACGGCAGGATGTGCAGTGCTATACTGTACATCCTGCCGGTTATTTTTTAGAAAATGTTGATTTATTCATAAATCAGCATGGAGTCCGGGGCGAAGCCCCGCAAGTTCCGCCTCCGGAAATCCGGCGAAGGCGGATTTCCGATTTAATCAGTGTTTCCTTAAAGATCTTTTGTATATACTATAGGAAAAGTCGTATCTTCTTTGAGAAAAATCAACAGATTACCAGTCTTTCAGATTTGATATGCAAAAAGTACAAATTCTGTTGACAAACCGCCATTTTTATTGTAAACTTAATATAACGAATTATAGCTTCACATGATCATAACAGTGAAGCGTTTCCAAAGTGAAAGCGAAAGGCAGAGGAGGGAATCTTATGAGCAGGATATTTATTGAAGACGCAAAAAGAACAGAACTCGAACTCGGAACACAGAAGGCAGTCATTGCAGCAGTACAGTACACCTGCGACGATGAGACCAGATGGCTGCTCAATAACTATTCGTGCGGTGAATCAAGTTTTCACGATTCTGACGAAGATATTTTTGAAATGTTTTCTGAAATGGACCTGCTCGAAGGTGCTGAACTTATCGAGTTTATCAAGATCGTTGAAAACACCGTGACAGACAGCTTTTTCGGTTTTGATCTCTGCGGCGGGGACAATGACCAGCTTATTGAAACATTATCGGCAGTTCCGGAAGATGAAGTAACTGCGCTTTTAAAATATGTTATGAATCTCACACTGTGCGAAAGCGGTGAAGAGGACGAAATGATCGAATGGGGTGTGGGAAAATACTCTGACGAGATATACGAAGTTCCGTGCGATTTTTCAGGAATGACCGTAGAGGAAAAATTCCGCTACCGCCTTCAGCTTGAATCTGATATTTCACACGATACCGTTTTTCACTACATAAACATCGATGAATATGACAGGCACAAGAAGATACTGAAAAAACTCATTCCTGAGATAGATGATGAAGATTACAGGATATGGAAGGAAAAATTCATTAATGAACAGCTTGGCATGATCGACAGGGAAAAGATCGTTACCTGTTCATACGCTTTTTCCGGATTAGGTCATTATGCTGATGTAATGCATGAAGATGACTATGACGTATTCAAAGACTTCATAACCGATAACGGATCCGCCGTCATGGAAGAGATACGCAGGGCTACCGATGAAGAAGTAAGACTTTACATTGCACTAAATGTAGATGTGGCGTGATCGTCTGGCCTGCGCAGCGGACAAACAAAGGACAAAACCATTTTCAGAGAAAAAAGAAAAGCTCAGAAACAGCGTAAAAGCAGTGTTTCTGAGCTTTTTGATCTGGTGACCCGTACGGGAATTGAACCCGTAATTATAGATTCAAAGAAAAAAGTGAACGCGGAAATATAACTGCGTTCACTTTTTTTATCAGTCTTCGCCGGTTTCGGCGATCTTCTTTGCGTTCTGTTCGTTGATCTCAGGGAAGAAGGAGAGCAGCGGCTCTTCCTTTATGCCTTTGATGCGTCGGTTTACGTAGCTTCTGGTGATCTTTCTTACAAGCGGAGCGAGTGAGATAACACCGATAAGGTTAGGGATCATCATCATGCCGTTGAATGTATCTGAAATATCCCATGCAAGGCTTGAAGTGAGGACCGCACCGGAGATTATCATAAGAACGAAGATGACCTTGTAGATCTTTACTGCTTTCTGACTCTTTGCACCGGCAAGATATTCAATGGCTTTTGAGCCGTAGTGCGACCAGCCGAGAACTGTTGTGAATGAGAAAAGAAGTATTGCTATTGCGATGAAGTAACGTCCTATTGCAAGATCGCCGATACTGAATACCGTGTTGAAAGCTTCCGCAACAAGAGTTGAGTCGCTGTCTGTTACTGCGATACCTGTTGAAAGATCGATAACACCTGATGTGAGGATGGTGAGAGCTGTCATTGTACAGACTACTATAGTATCAGCAAATACTTCGAAAATTCCCCAGAGTCCCTGCTTTACAGGCTCTACAACGTTGGAATTTGAGTGTACCATAACTGATGAACCAAGTCCGGCTTCGTTTGAGAAAACGCCTCGCTTGCATCCCATGGTGATGACCTGCTTTAATGCGACACCGCCTGCCGCGCCCCAGGCAGCCTTAGGTGTGAATGCACTGCTGAATATTGCTGCGAAAGCACCGCCGATATGAGTGAAGTTCTTAAGGATTATTACCAGTGAACCGAGGATGAATGCCACTACCATGAAAGGTACGATCTTTTCAGCGACAACAGCTATTCTCTGGAGTCCGCCGATAACGATGATGCCTACAAGTATCATGAGGATGATACCGAATATGAGCATGTAAAGTGTAACTGATGAACCGTTTGCAGATGTGTAGAGTATATGCTCTGAAAGCGGTTTTATATCAAATGCTGAAGTGAAGTTTACGACGATCTTGTTGATCTGTCCCATGTTGCCTATACCGAATGATGCAAGCACGGCACATACAGCAAATATAACTGCAAGTACACGTCCTACGCCTTACATTCCACCATATCCGCCGAGGCCGTCTTCGAGATAGTACATGGCACCGCCGGACCATTCTCCGTCCTTGTTCTTGCGGCGGAAGTAGATGCCGAGAACATTTTCCGAGAAGTTTGTCATCATTCCGAAGAATGCGGCTATCCACATCCAGAATACAGCACCCGGACCGCCCGACATTATGGCAGCGGCAACTCCGGCGATGTTTCCGACGCCGACAGTTGCGGCAAGTGCGGTACACAAAGCCTGAAACTGTGATATCGAAGCTTTTTCACCTGTGTGGCCTTTTACTTTTGAATCGAAAATGCTTCCGACTGTTTTCTTCATCCAGTGACCGATATGTGTTACCTGGAAGAATCCTGTCAGTGTCGTCATTATCACCCCGACGGCGATAAGCAGCCAGACACCGATTTTTGTCCATACGACAGTATTTATGCTGTCGTTTATGGATGTCAGGTTTTCAATAAATGAACCCACAAATAATCTCTCCTTTGTTAATGAAAATAATAAAAACGCGGAAAACTGGTTTCGTCACGCACTCTCCGCGATTTGTGAACAGATCAGTAAAAGAAAGGGTATAGATTTTGCTCCATACCCTTTTGCTCTGTGTTTGCTTCAGTCTTATCTGACTGTTTCAAGACGGATAGTATTTGAATTGCCGGATTTGCCGTTTGTCTGACCGCCTGTCAGTATAACATTGTCGCCCTTTGTAAGCCCGAATATCTGTGTGGCTTTCTGCATGGCGTGATAGAACATTACGTCAACGGAGTTGAATTCCTCACTTAATACAGGAGTTACGCCCAAGCTTAAGTTGAGCTTTCTCCAGGCCTTGACAGATGTTGTCATACCGATTATGTCTACCGGTGGTCTGAAACGGCTCACCATACGTACTGTCATGCCGGAAAGGGAACTGATAACGATCCCTCTTGCCTTTGTGTCGATGGCCATCGCACATGTGGCGTGTGAAAGTGCGTCGGTATTGTTCTTTATTACGTACTCAGTTGTGCTGAAACGCTTTGTGTAGTCAATGTTCTGTTCAGTGCGTTCTGAAATTTCGGCCATGTTTCGTACTGCAGCTACCGGGAATTTACCGGATGCAGTTTCGCCTGAGAGCATTACTGCCGATGATCCGTCATACACGGCATTTGCTACGTCCGAGATCTCAGCACGGGTAGGACGCGGATTTGTTATCATTGATTCAAGCATTTCAGTTGCAGTGATAACACGCTTTCCGAGAAGTCTGCACTTCTTGATAAGATATTTCTGTATTGCAGGTACCTCAACAAAAGGTATTTCAACACCGAGATCGCCTCGTGCGACCATGATGCCGTCAGCTATCTCACAGATCTCATCGATATTGTCAACACCGGAACGGTTTTCTATCTTTGCGATTATGTCAATGCCTTCACCGCCGTTTTCGTTGAGGAATGAACGTACAGCTTCGATGTCACGCTTGTTTGATACAAATGATGCAGCAATGTAGTCAACGTCGTTCTTTATTCCGAAAAGAATGTCCTCCTTGTCCTGTTCGCTCAGGTAGTCACCGCGGAGTACGTGGTTCGGGAAGTTCATGCTCTTTCTGTCGGAAAGGTCACCGCCGTTTATTACGTCACAGATAATGTTGTTTCCGTCGATGCTTTTTACCCTGAATGAAAGGAGACCGTTGTTTACAAGAATGGTGTCACCGATATTCACTTCAGAGGCAAGATCCTTGTAGGTAACGGAAACACGTTCATGGCATCCTTCACAGTCGTCGCAGGTGAATGTGAAAGTCTCGCCGTCTTCAAGATGTATCTTGTGTTCCTTGAATGTCTTTATTCTGTATTCAGGTCCTTTTGTGTCAAGCATTATCGCTATCGGAAGATTCAGCTGTTCACGGACCTTTACGATGGTATTGATCTTTGCCTGCTGTTCCTCATGTGTACCGTGAGAAAAGTTCAGCCTTGCCACATTCATGCCGGCCAGACACATTTCCCTCAGGATATCTTCGTTTTCGCTTGCTGGTCCTATCGTACATATGATTTTAGTTTTTCGCATTTGTCATTACCTCGTTATCAGTGTATATTGCTTAAGAAAACGCTGATTTATTCATAAATCAGCGCGGGGTACGGGGCTTAGGCCCCGCATTCTTCCCAAACCGAAATACGGCGAAGCCGTATGTCGGTTTATTCAGTGTTTGCTTAAAAGCTGCCAAGAGCTTTGTTTACCGCCTGTATAAGCCTCTGGGGCTTTAACGGCTTCAGTATAAAATCGGAAGCTCCGAGTTTTACGGCTTCCATTACAAGTTCCCTGTGTGCTGATGCAGAGCAGATGATCACCTTTGCTGCATCGTTTTTCTCTTTCATTTCCTTCAGACATTCCATTCCTGATCTGCCGTCAACGGAAAGATCCATGATTATTACGTCCGGAGATTCCTTTGTGAATATCTCGCAGGCTTCCTCGCCGTTTTCCGCTTCAGAAATGTTTCTGTAATCTTCATTTTCAAGTATGTCACGTATTGCATCACGCATTGATGATGCACCGTCAACAATAAGAAAGCGCGGTGTCATTTATTATTCGTTATTCCTTTGTACTGAGTGTATCAAGGAGATCAGACTTGACGATCTCGGTGATCCTTACAGCAAAGTAGTCGTCCACTACGACAACATCTCCCTTGGCAATAAGATGTCCGTTTACGATTACGTTTACTGGAGCATCTGCCAGTGAGTCGAGTTCAATGACTGTTCCGTATGAAAATGAAAGAATCTCGTCAACACGTTTCTGAGTCGAGCCTATCTCGATGGAGAGCTCAAGAGGAACGTTCATGATGAGCTGAAGATTGCGGAGCTGTTCATCATTCAGAGTGTTCTGGAATGAAGTGAAGGAACGGTTCTGTTCTGCAAGTCCCGAAAATGCTGAAGGCTGGTCAAGTGCAGCGCCGAAAGCACTTTCCTCAGGAGTGATGTCGAAGACTGAACCGTTGTCTTCCGAGCCTGTTGTGTCAAAAGGATTGTTTTCTTCAGGAGATGAAGAAAAGTCCGGTACAGGAGCTGCCGGCTCCTCAGGCATAGGGAAGCGTTCTGCTGTTCTTTCAGCTATGATCTCAGCGAGTTCAGCTGAAATGACCGTAGCAAATTTGCTGTTTACAGCGTTGTCTATACGGAATGATGATGTTACGGCACAGATGGAGTCGTCAGGGTTCAGTCCCATGAGAACGAACAGGTTCTGGTTTGCGCTGTTCGGTATAACTTCCGCCTCTGTTGTAACAACAGTGTATCCGGTAAGTGTGGATATTTCAGTGAAATAGGAGGTCATCATCTGGTTGATGACTTCGTTGAAAGCAGATGTGTTGATCTCATCAAAAGTGAAATCAGGGCTTATTTCCAGAGGCATACCCATAAGCTGGTTGAGCATGAGCTGCGCGTCATCTGCCTTGAATATGAGAACTGCTGATCCGTCCTTTTCGCCTGTGTATGCTACTTTTACAAATACGGAAGGGGAAAGGTCAGCGTAGATGTAATCCATGATCCTGCTTACAGATGCTGAAGGATCAGTGATCCAGATGCTTGCATTGAGCAGTGATGCTGCTGCGGTTGCTGATGACAGCATAGCAAGATTGTGTGATTCCTTTACTGCGTAAAGCTGGTTTGCGTTTAATTCTATAGTACTCAATGTATTCACCTCTCATTATTATTGCAAATGTCAATGATCTTGATCGCCTTTTTGTTGTTGCTGATACCCGGCTTTGCCGTGAACCACTGAACATTGTTGATCTTGACTTTGGCATTCTGCGTTATAGGAACGTCAAGCGGGATAATGTCATTTACCCTCAGGGACAGAATATCGCTCAGATCTATCTGGGTCTCAGCAAGAACTGTTGTCATAGTAAGTGTCGAGCTCTTTACACCCTTGAGAATGCTGCTGCGCTGTTCCTGTCTTTTTTCGTCATCCACGACTCGTCTCGAGGCTTCAGATGTGTACCTCTGACTGAAGTTCGTCATGATCTCTTCCATGTTTATGGCAGGGATGCTTATCGTCATGAGACTCTTTCTCTTGTTGAGTTCGATCTCAAGTGTGGCAATAACGATTACTTCATCCGGCGCTATAGACTTTGTAAGTCTTGCGTTTGTCTCGATCCTTGAGAGAGTCGGAGATATTTCGATGTAGCCTGACCAGGCTTCCTGGAGGAAAACTGCCATCTTTTCAAGTATGGTCCTTATGACTGATACTTCGATCTCGGTAAAGTCCCTTGAGATCTCGAAAGCGTTTCCCGGACCGCCCATAAGACGGTCAATGAGAGAGAATGTGATGGCGTTTGAGAACTGTATGGTACATTCGGCATCCATTATGTCCGAATTTTCAAAGTGCAGCCCCACTACACCCATCATTACATAGTCTTCCAGTGAGTTGTTGAATTCATAATACTTCTGTTCTTCGACATGAAGAACCTTTGCATGACAGTAAAGACGTGTGATGCCTGTGATGTATGAGGCAATAAGACGTGAGTACTGTTCGTAGATATCACGAATAAGCTTAAGATCCTCTTTGGTAAATTTCTGAGGCATCTTGAAGTTATAGTTCTTTATTCGCTTTTCTTTCTTTTTGACGTCACTTTCGTCATCATCATCTTTGTTGTTCAGACTTTCAAAGAGCTCGTCTATCTGATGCTGTGAGAGAGCATCTGCCATGTGTGTTCACCCCTTGTATTGAGAAATTGTTTCTTAATAACCCCATATGCATGCCTTGCCTTTAAGGCAGGTAAATCATTGATCTATAGTGTTACAGAATAATTATATCACATATACGAAATAAATTCCATAGAAAAACAACTTTTTTTACATAAAAAGTTGCAGATAAAGTTATAGAATAAAGGAAACGCTGAAAAAATATGCTTGTATCGGAGTTGAAAATGTGGTATCATATCAGTATCCGTTTTTTAATGTGAGTGAATCGTCGTTTTCGATCCACGAATTTACGTCTATTGTTCTGTACTCATCTTCTGAAGTCCTTACGTAGACGGTGGCAATGCCTGCGTTTATTATCAGACGCTTGCACATTGAACACGGTTCGACCTCACCGTAAAGAGTATCGGTCCTTGCGTCGTGACAGGCAAGATAGATCGAAGCTCCGATCATTTCACTGCGGGGTGCCGATATGATCGCGTTGGCTTCAGCATGTACCGAACGGCAGAGTTCATAGCGCTCTCCCTTCGGGATATTCAGCTTTTCACGCATACAGTAGCCCAGATCGGAACAGTTCATTCGTCCTCTCGGTGCTCCTACGTATCCCGTGGAAATGATCTCGTCATTCTTTACGATTATCGCACCGAATTTTCTTCTCATGCAGGTGCCGCGTTTCAGAACGCTTTCGGCTATGTCAAGGTAGTAGTTTATTTTATCACGTCTGATCATGGTGAATTACTCCTTATTCTCATAAAAAATATGTATACTATAATTATAGTAATTTTTCTGTACTATTGCAAGACCTGTACAAAAAATCTTGAAAGGTATTATTTATATGAATAATCTAACTGATATCGGATATATAAAAGAGCTTCTCGGAAGGCACAATTTCAGCTTTTCCAAGGGACTGGGACAGAACTTTCTTGTAAACCCCTCTGTCTGCCCGAGAATAGCCGAGATGGGCGGTGTCGGAAAGGGAGTCGGAGTCATAGAGGTCGGCACCGGAATAGGTGTTCTTACAAAGGAACTTGCGCTCCGTGCTGACAAGGTCGTGGCTGTCGAGATAGATGAAAGACTTCTTCCCGTGCTTGAGGAAACTCTTTCGGAGTTTGACAACATAAAGATCATCAACGAAGATATAATGAAAGTTGATCTTAAGAAGCTTATTGAAGATGAGTTTGAG
>JAGDDO010000131.1 GCA_017848205.1 Oscillospiraceae bacterium
AATAGGTATCCGTTTTTTTAGGAGGAGTTTTTCCCTTCTTTTCCGACTTAAGTGACTTTACCGCATTTTCAAGCGCCCTTACCGTGAGAACACCGTCAGCGACCTGTGCAGCGAGTTCCTTTATGGTTTTCTCGTCATCAAGTGCGAGAAGAACTTTTGCATGACCGGTAGATACCTGACCGTTTCTGATCATTTCAAGAACTTCATCAGGAAGGCCGAGTATGCGTATAGCATTGGTAACTGCCGAACGGGATCGTCCGGTCATTTCAGCTATGCTCTCCTGCGTCATGTCATACTTTTCGGAAAGCTCCCTGTACCCAAGTGCTTCTTCCACCGGATTCAGGTTTTCACGCTGAAGGTTTTCGATGAGTGCTATCTGCATTGCCTCTGAATCGGAAAATTCCTTTATAACCACCGGAACTTCACCGAGACCTGCGACTCTTGCCGCTCTCCATCGTCTTTCACCGGCCACTATCTGGTATGCCCTTCCGTAAGGCCGTACAACGATCGGCTGAAGCAGACCGTGATCCTTTATCGAATCTGCAAGCGAAGCGATGGCTTCCTCATCGAAGTCTTTTCTTGGCTGAAGTCTGTTCGGTTCGATCTCTGATATTCTCAGTGTACTCTTTCCCTGTACCTCTGAAGCATTATCACTGAAAAGTGCTCCGAGGCCCATACCGAGTCCGCCTTTCTTTGGTGCCAAGTGCATCACTTCCTTTCAGATTTGTTTTTCTTCTTTGATTTCAGAATGTCCGTAAGTTTCTTCTTCGGTTTCTCCGTGTATTTCTCACCGAGAAGTTCACATCCGAGGCGTGCATATGCCTCGGTTCCCTTCGAACTTTTGTCGTAGTACATTACCGGCATTCCGTAGCTCGGTGCTTCGGAAAGACGAACATTACGCGGTATCGTCGTTTCGAACACCTGATCCGGAAATACCTTTTTCACTTCATTTACCACCTGGTTCGTAACGTTCAGACGAGGATCGAACATAGTGAATAAAATTCCCTCTATAGTGAGTGAAGGATTTTCATTTGAACGAACATGCTTGATTATCTGGTCAAGCTGAGAAAGTCCTTCGAGGGAGAAAAATTCGCACTGAAGAGGGATTATAAGGCTGTCTGCCGCAACAAGTCCGTTGAGTGTGACAAGACTGAGTGAAGGAGGACAGTCGATGAAAATATAATCGTAACTGTCACGGCACATGAGTATCTGCATCTTGAGACGCTTCAGACGGTCATCAAGGTCTGCGATCTCGATCTCGGCACCCGCAAGAGCCGAAGTTGAAGGAACAATGGATACATTTTCGAATTCTGTAGCAATTACAGCTTCACCGATACCCGCTCTTCCGATGAGCAGATCGTAGGATGAATACTGTACCGTTTTCTTTCTGATACCATATCCGCTCGTAACATTTCCCTGAGCATCAAGGTCGATACAAAGCACTTTCCTGCCCCTGCTTCCGATAAAAGCCGCAAGGTTAATTACAGTAGTGGACTTGCCCACACCGCCCTTCTGATTGGCTACAGCGATCACCTTACCCACTTCATATTCCTCCTGTTCCGAATAATAGTCTACCTATTATTATAGCATATATTATTAGTAGTGTAAAGAAAAAATCCTCTGTGAAATTCACAGAGGATTTCGGTGATATTGCCTTGCAGATGTGCAAACTGCGTTACTTAGTCAATTGTTCCACGTGGAACATGGTACGCCTTCGGCGTGCTTTTGAACGAAACATCGTGTGTTTTTATCAGTCTTTCAACGTTATATTATCAATTATAGTTTCTTCAAAATTGTTATATGCTGCATGACCTTCTTCATCATCTGTGTAACCGACTACGATTTCATTCATTGCTCCGCCTGAATAAAAAACATATTCATCCTGGTATAAATTCGGGCGTTCAATTCCAGCTGACTCATAGTCGATATAGTTTCTTACATGTGACATTTTTATGCCGCTGTGTTCCTCGATTCGTGAAAGCTGTACCTCAGCATAATCTAATTGCAGTCTCTCTTCGCATATCATAAGAAACACTTTGTTTACGTCAGTCTCACCGTTTAGTTTTTCCTGATCAAGATCTTCAATTTTAAAATCTTCGAGTACAGGCCCGAACTGTATCATGGATGGTTTGGCGCTCCCCGTTTTTTCCATATCTTTCTGTGCGAGCCATTTATAACTCATTCCCAGCAGCTCAACTACCATGTCATCCGTTTTATCTTCAGTATACCATTTGCCGCCATCAATAACTGCAGAAAAATGAGCTGAATCTACTGTGATTTGATAATTATCAGCATCATTCTGCGTCTTCTCATCAGATACGGAAGTTATCTCTGCCTGGAATGCAGTTGTTTGTTCTTCTGTTCTTTCTGCAATATCCGAAGCAGGTGTTGTCTCTTCGCTTGCATTCATATTATCCGTACCATTATCTTCAATTACGCCGCAGCCTGAAAAACACACAGCACATAAAACCGGCAAAAATAACGATTTGAAGTATTTCATATATTTCGCTCCTTGTATTCTTTTGCAATAAAGTCAGAGACTTCATTATACCATAGAAAGAACTGAACAGCAATAGATTTTCTGTAAAATAAATTGTGCCGCAGGCACAACCTTTTAAATGGTACGCCTACGGCGTGCTATAAGAAACGGCCGCCGTTGAGGCGACCGTTTTAATTTAATGCAGCTATAGTCTCAATCTTAATTTGATTTCATTCA
>JAGDDO010000132.1 GCA_017848205.1 Oscillospiraceae bacterium
AATACACCGCGGAACTTTAAAAGACAAGAAAGACGAAGAATAAACAAAGGCTGTGTGATCTCTGATCTGATCACACAGCCCTTTTTATTTTTCTCTTGTAATTATAAAACCGTCCGCATTGTTTCCGGAAACACTGTACTGACAGTTCACCGGAACGTAAAGTTCGGCATTTCCGCTTCCGGTCTCGTCCTTTGCACGGATGTAATAGATCTCAAATTCCCTGTCAAAGCACGAAACGTTCAGGGTCTTGCTGCCGTAAGCGTATTTTTTGAGCGCCTGAAGATATTCCTCAAGCGAAAGGTCATTTTCCGTCATATACCAGGCGTGCGGGATGCCCACGTATCTGAAATGTTCGGTGTGACCGGTAATGCCCGTGTTTTCAGCCTTGGCATCCTTGTAGCGTTCTATAAAGCCGTACTTTGTGCAGTTGTCTCTTATCCATGCATAGTCGCCTGAAGGAACATAGCGGTAAGACTTTCCTTCTTCAGGGTAGATGCCAAGATCCACCGCAAGTCCGGTCTGGTGCTCGGAATATCCTCCCTTGCTTTCTGATCTGGAGTTTTCAAGGGCCTGATTGTAGATGACATTCTGACGGTCAGATGAAACATAGGCTTCCGTAACCATGATGTCCCTGTTGGAACACTCCTGATAAAATCCGTTCATCAGGCTGTTGAAATTCTTCAGCGCGAGATCATTCATCTGCATAGCCGTATTTTTTATGGAATAATATTCGTTCTTTTCAGATGCAATATCGACAAGTGCCCCGCCGGCAGTCGCCGATGTATAAGGATGGCTGTCATTTACGAGAATAAGACTTCCCTTGCTTATGTCGCTGTACGGAACTTCTTTCTTTTCAAATTCAAGCTTTGAGGATATGACCTTTTTGCTTACCGCGCCTGAATCGTCGGTGCCGGCTTTTTCTTTTTTCGAACCCGAGACCGCACCAACTATAATAAAAATGATCAGCAGCACAACTCCGGCGGCCGCTCCTATGAGCATTGACCTGTCCTGCATGAGTTTCCGCCTGCGTGAAGAATCTGACGGCATCATATCATTCCTTTCATTCAAGAAGTATCAGTATTTCCTTATGTATTTTCGGCTTTTGCCGGTTTTATTACTGTATAGTACCATTTGAGAAGTGCTGTGCCTATGATGATCACATAACCCACAACACTGAGAAGATCAGGTATCTGTCCAAGGAACATAAATCCAAAGACAGCAGCAAAGATCACTATTGAAAAATCGTATACCGAGATCTCCTTTGCCGGTGCACAGGCATATGCGCTTGTGATACCGATCTGTCCGCCTGCTGCGGCAAGGCCTGTAAGGACAAGGAACATCCACTGGACCGGTGTCATCGGTTTATAGTTTAAAAGCATATTCGGAAGGAGCAGAAGTGTCGTGAAACCGGAAAAGAAAGCTACAACTATCATGCTGTTCTCGCCTCTTGTGCCGAGCTTGCGGACAAATGTGTAGGCTATGCCTGCTCCGAGTCCGCCGGCAACACCTGCAAGCGCCGGAATGACTTTGATATCGAAAGACGGGCGCACTACAAACAGCATGCCGGTAAATGCGGCGATAACCGCTCCCCATTCATATTTATTCGCCTTTTCCTTAAGAAGAAGCGCCGAAAAAACCACTGCGAAAAAAGGAGAAAGCTTGTTGAGCATCGAGGCATCGGAAATGTCCATGTGATCGACTGCGTAGAAATTACACATCATTCCGAGTCCGCCTGTTAGCGAACGGATGACCATGTATTTTACATTTCCCTTTCCGGGTCTGAACGGAACACCTGCTCTGACAAGTGAGGCGGCTGCTATCATCAGTGCAAAGACATTTCTGAAAAAGCATTTCTGAAGTGTCGGAACATCGCCCGTAAGCCTTATGAAAAGATTCATAAGCGCAAAGCAGAATGCTGATGCAATGATATATATAACGCCTTTTTTATGTTTGTCCATTATTGACCGCCCGTTCTTTGCTGTAATTTCCCTGTGAAAACGCTGATTTATTCATAAATCAGTGTGGGTTTCGGAGCGAAACTCCGCAGATCCCGCCTCCGGAAATCAGGCTTTGCCGGATTTCCGGTTTAATCAGTGTTTCCCTATATTATTATAACAATGTTTTCCGTACTTTGTCAATGAAAAACATATTGAAACCAGAACAAAAAAATGTTATAATAAAAGTTAGCTTTACTTCGACTAATTATAGTACAGCGATAATTAACAGATAAAAAGGATGTAACAAAATATGACAAACAATAATTCGATCAAAACCGTAAGGCTTATCATAGATGAAGTTAAAAAAGCCGTAATAGGCAAGGACAAAATAATTATCAAAATTCTTCTTGCTGTCCTGTCCAGGGGACACATTCTTCTTGAAGATATTCCGGGGGTAGGAAAAACCACTCTGGCGCTTGCTTTTTCAAAAGCGCTTTCACTCGACTATAACCGTGTGCAGTTCACACCTGACGTTCTTCCTACAGACATCACCGGATTTACCGTATACAACAAGCACACCGGAAGCTTTGAATTCAAGCCGGGCGCTTCAATGACAAATCTGCTTCTCGCCGACGAGATCAACAGAACATCAAGCAAGACGCAGTCAGCTCTTCTCGAGATCATGGAAGAGGGCAAGGTCACAGTAGACGGTGTTACCCACGAACTTCCGAAGCCGTTTATAGTAATGGCAACACAGAACCCTATCGGGTCAGTCGGAACGCAGGAACTTCCTGAGTCACAGCTCGACCGTTTCATGATAAAGATCTCAATGGGCTATCCTGATCTTGAAAGCGAAACTGAGATTCTTAAACTCAAGTCAAACTACTCGCCTCTCGATTTCATAAGCGAGGTAGCAGACACTGAAACACTTATCTCACT
>JAGDDO010000133.1 GCA_017848205.1 Oscillospiraceae bacterium
ACAACAGGACCGCATATGAAAAAGCTGTCGCCATGCTTGCTTCGACCGGAAAGGCTGCTGTTATTCATCCGACGGGAACAGGGAAGTCTTTTATAGGCTTTAAGCTCTGTGAAGACAATCCTGATAAAACTGTTTTGTGGCTGTCGCCTTCGGAATACATTTTCCGGACACAGCTTGAAAACTGGTCAGATGCCGGCGGGGAAGAGCTTTCTAACATTGTCTTTCTGACTTATGCAAAACTCATGCAGATGG
Organism: Oscillospiraceae bacterium; assembly: GCA_017848205.1. The sequence continues at coordinate 253 of JAGDDO010000133.1, forward strand.
ATGAAACAGAGATCTCTGAAATTCATCCGTCCTACATAATATACGACGAATACCACAGAGCAGGAGCTGAATGCTGGGGACAGGGAATAAAACGTCTCCGTGAGCAGTACAGTGAAGTTCCTCTTCTCGGACTTTCAGCAACGAATATCCGCTATCTTGACAATCAGCGCGATATGGCAGCCGAACTGTTCGAAGGCAATATTGCTTCTGAAATGACGCTCGGTGAATCGATCGTCCGCGGTATTCTTAATCCGCCTAAATATGTTCTTTCAGTTTTCTCATATGAAAATGATCTAGTGAAATATGAGGAAAAAGTAAAGAAGGCAAAGAGTAAAGCCGTCCGCGATGAGGCAACAGTTTATCTGGATGCACTTCGCCGTGCACTTGAAAATGCAGACGGACTTGATAAGATCTTTGACAGACACATGACTGACCGTCATGGAAAATACATAGTCTTTACTCCGAATTATGAATCCATGCAGGATTATATGAACCTTGCGGAGGACTGGTTCGGAAAGATAGACAAGGACATGCACATCTATTCAGTTTATTCCGATGATCCCTCCGCCAGCAGAGCGTTTAAGGACTTCAAGGCAGATACTTCTGATCATCTCAGACTTCTGTACTGTATAGATGCTCTTAACGAGGGTGTTCATGTTGAAGATATTTCAGGTGTGATACTTTTAAGGCCGACTGTCTCGCCGATAATCTACAAGCAGCAGATAGGCCGTGCACTTTCGGCATCGCGTTCATGCGATCCGGTCATTTTCGATATTGTAAACAATATTGAAAACCTGTACAGCATAGACACTGTAAAGGAAGAAATGCGCAATGCACTTTGCTATTACCGTTCACACGACGGTGAAAGCCTTATTATAAACGACACTTTCGAGGTCATCGATCGTCTGGCTGAATGCCGCGAACTGTTCGAAAGTCTTGAAGGATGTCTGTCAGCTTCATGGAACTGCATGTACGCTGTCGCTGAAAAGTACTTTAACGAAAACGGCTCACTTGAAATGCCGAAGGGTTACCGTACCGAAGAAGGATATTCACTCTGGGCATGGCTCCAGACACAGCGGAGAGTACGCGCAGGTAAGGCAAACGGTATTCTTACCGATGAGCAGATAACGAAACTCGACCGTCTCGGCATGAGGTGGGAGAGTGCAAAAGATGCTTCATGGAACAGATACTTTACCGCTGCCAAGGAGTATTTTGAAGCTCATAACGACCTGCGACCGTCAGCCACTTATGTTGACGAAAACGGCGTACGATTAGGTGCATGGCTTACACAGCTTCGCACTGCACGCAAGGCAGGAATAAACAGCAGCTTTCTCACACCGGAACACATTGCCGAACTTGACAGTCTCGGTATGGTCTGGGACGTATATGATTTTGTGTTTGAACGCAACTATCATGCAGCAGTTGAGTATTACCGCAGACACGGTGATCTTAAATGCAAGTCGGATTACGTTGATGAAAACGGCATACGACTTGGAGCATGGATATGCAATTTACGCACACAGTATCAGAAACGCGGCAGA
>JAGDDO010000134.1 GCA_017848205.1 Oscillospiraceae bacterium
ATACTTAACCGAGCTTGCCATAGGCGGTACTGCGGTGGGTACGGGGCTTAACGCACCTGAAAAATTCGGTGATAAGGTTGCCGATGTTTTAAGCGAACTTACGGGTATAAAGTTTACTTCGGAAGAGAATAAATTCCACGCTTTAACAGGGAAAGACGCTATCGTTTTTGCACACGGGGCGATCAAAGGGCTTGCCGCAAATCTTATGAAAATTGCTAACGATATCAGGTGGTTGTCGTCAGGTCCGAGATGCGGACTTAACGAAATAATTATCCCTGAAAACGAGCCGGGCTCATCTATAATGCCCGGAAAAGTAAATCCAACACAATGTGAACAGGTGACTATGGTCGCTGTTCAGGTAATGGGAAATGACGTTACAGTAGGTATGGCTGCTTCACAGGGCAACTTTGAACTCAACGTTTTCATGCCGGTTTGCGCATATAATTTTCTGCAGTCAGCACGACTTCTTGCAGAATCGATAACATCATTCAATAAAAACTGTGCAGTAGGTATCAAAGCCAATAAGGAAAAAATGCATCATAATCTTTATAATTCACTGATGCTTGTAACTGCTTTAAACCCATATATCGGTTACGAAAATGCTGCAAAAACAGCTAAAAAAGCATTCAAAGACAATATTTCTCTTAAAGAAGCCTGCGTTGAACTCGGTTTCCTTACTGCTGAGCGCTTCGACGAAGTTTTCCATCCAGAGGAAATGGTCTGATCATACAAGAAAGGAATCATATATATGGAAACCTTTACTTATTATCCTGGGTGTACACTTAGAACAAAGGCTAAAGATCTTGACACATACGCAAGAAAAAGTGCTGAGTTCCTCGGAATCACTCTTGAAGAACCTGCTGACTGGCAATGCTGCGGCGGTGCATATACCACTGCTAAAGACGAAATCGCAACAAAGCTTTCAGCAGTAAGAACGCTAAACTCTGCAAAAGAAAGCAACAGACCACTTATCACGGTCTGTTCTGCCTGTCATAATGTAATAAAGCAAACTAACTATGATATTGCTAATGATGAGGAAATGGCTGCAAAGGTAAATAACTATCTTAAGGTTTCTGAGCCGTATAATGGAGAAACAACGGTTTTTCACTATCTTGAAATGCTTCGTGATGTTGTAGGATTCAATAACCTTGCACAGAAGGTGGTAAATCCATTGAAAGGAAAGAAGATAGCTGCATATTACGGATGTCTGCTTCTTCGTCCTTCAAAAGCACTCACTATGGATGATCCGGAAAATCCTACTATAATTGAAGATTTTATAAAAGCTATCGGTGGAACTCCTGTTATCTACGCTCAAAGGAACGAGTGCTGCGGAGGATATATCATTCTTGATGATAAAACTCAGGCAGCTAAGAGAAGCAGTGCTGTTGTTCGTTCAGCCAAGGAACAGGGGGCCGATATGATAATTACCGCCTGTCCGCTTTGTCTCTACAATCTTAAGAAGAATTCGGATACAGAGATTCCAGTATTTTACTTCACAGAACTGCTGGCTGAAGCTCTCGGATTGAAGGAGGCTTATAATGGATAAGAACTTACAAGAACAGATACTTCGGTCAAGCGGAGTCAATGTACTCAAATGTATGCGCTGCGGCAAATGCTCCGGAACATGCCCTTCGTATGATGAAATGGAGTATCATCCTCATCAG
>JAGDDO010000135.1 GCA_017848205.1 Oscillospiraceae bacterium
CCAATCCGCAGGCTAAATGGATCCTTGAAACAATGCTGGAAAATGCCGAAGTCGCCGGAAAAAACCGCAGACCTATCTGCGATGATACGGGAATACCGCATTTTCTTCTTGAAATCGGCGAAGATACGGCAATTACCGGCAAAACGCTTGACGCCATTAAAGAAGGTGTAAAGGCAGGATTGCGCACACTTCCCGGAAGACCTATGGGTATTATGGGTGACGACAGCCACAGAATAGATCAGTCAGGCGGTTTGAATCCCGACAGTGCCGGAGTAGAGCCTGCTCCGATACTGATAAGAAAATGCAAAGACAATGTTCTGAGACTGCATATCCTGATGTTCGGCGGCGGTCCCGCGATCCGCGGCAAAACATACCGGATCTTCCATAAACACAATACGCAGGTAGTTATGGACGAGATAGTAAGCTGGGCAAAAGAATCGGTGTCACAGCTCGGCTGTTCACCCTGCACTCTTGCAATCGGTGTAGGCAGAAGTCATTTCGAAGCGTCATCATTGATGCTTCAGGCTCAGGTCGACGGCAATTACGGTGTACAGTCTGAAATGGAACAGGAAATCACCAGACGTGTAAACGAAACAAATGTCGGAGCTTTAGGACTTCACGGCGATGTCAGCGTATTGGCGACATTTATGAAAGTAGGTCCGCAGAGAGCAAGCGGCGTGCGTATAGTATGCCTGAGGCCATGCTGCTGTTTCGAACCGAGGATCGCAACGGTTGAATTGTGATTTTTTCTGTGTTTCTGAGACGTATCAGATTGCATATCCGCCGATAAGGTTTTTTAAGGAGACCCTCTCAATGTCAAACACACCAAGTCCAAATGAGGTCCGGGGAAGAAAGCCCCCTAAACAACGCGACTCTAATCTTGAGTTGATGCGCATTATTGCGATGCTTCTCATAGTTGCTCACCATTATGTTGTCAATTCAGGTCTGACTCTTCCGGAAGGGCCGATTTTCGCCGATCCGATGTCAAAACGCTCGCTGTTTCTGCTTGTTTTCGGCGCATGGGGAAAAATCGGGATAAACTGCTTTATGATGATAACCGGATATTTCATGTGTAAATCGAATATCACGGTGAAAAAATTCGCGAAGCTGTTTTTGGAAGTTATGTTCTACAGGATTGTGATATATGCGGTTTTTCGGATTAGCGGATATGAGCCTTTTTCCTTTAAATTTCTGGCAGACAGATTTATTCCGATTACTAAGGTTGAACAGGGTTTTACCTCATGCTTTATAGTGTTTTTCCTCTTTATCCCTTTTCTCAACAAACTTGTGCAGAACCTGAATGAAAAACAGCATTTGGCACTGATCGGACTATGTTCTTTCACTTACATCGTTTTCGGAACACTGCATCGTGTCGCGATGAACTATGTTTCGTGGTTTATTGTGCTTTATTTTATATCCTCATATATCAGGCTTTATCCGAAACAATGGTTTTCAAACACAAAAATCACGGGAATACTACTGCTTTTTTCAGTTGTTTTGTCAGCATGCAGCGTTATC
>JAGDDO010000136.1 GCA_017848205.1 Oscillospiraceae bacterium
CGTTTTTATTTCAACAGTGGCGACCTCGATGAACTTATCGCGACTGCTGATGCCGAAGACTCCGGTGAATCTGAAAATACACCATCCGGATGTGATAAGGAATCATAAGAAAATTCAGATACTGAAACATCTCTTCCGACAATAGGAAACGTTAAAAAGACTTACAGCATAATAGACAATTCGATATACAAGGCAGGCGTGGGAATAAAGGTACACATGTACGACAGAAGCTTTGACCTTGTATCAGCACAGAACTGATCACGCAGGACGGGGGACCCTGCCGGAAACAGCGCAGGGAATACTGTTTATCCCCTGCGCTGTTCGTGTATGGGGGCATTGATAATATGAAAAAGAAACTAAAAGGCTCAGCACTGCTCTGGTCAGTGTGCGCACTGCTTATAGTAGTCTTCGTCCTGACCGGACTGCTTGCACTCAACAAGGCATACGCCGAAGAGGAAATAAACAACATAGCCGCCCGCCGTGCGGAATACTATGCCAGGTCCGGTATAGAACTTACGGCGGATATGATAAAAAAGGGAACGCTGACAGGAGCTGAAGGCGAAGGCAGTGACAGCATATTTAACTATGTCATTTCATCACAGACAGGTAAAAGGGACGACGGTACATATGACGGCGGCGAAGCTCCTGATGAAAAAAAGCTTGAAGTTACATTCAATTTGGATGGAAATGAAGTAACAGTGCTGATTGAACGCACCGGTGATGAGGCACTTTCTCTCAGATCATCCGGCAAAGCAGGATATATGAGCAGAACTGTTACAGGAATAATGAAATACGATAGCATAAGTAAAAAGTGGGAGTTTGGTGGATATGCTACTAACTAATAAAGAAAAATCTGAGCAATGCAGGAAACACCGTCTGTCAGGTATGACGCTTATTGAAGTGACTGTCGGTATGGTGATAATAATAATAGTAACGCTTATAGCATATATGGGTGTAAGTGCATCTGCAAATTTTACAGTCCGTGGAACGGATCTCAGAAATGCTGACGGTCCGGCGGTAAGTATGATGGAAGCTGAAAGGAAAAAGGCTGAATCTGGAGAAACACCTGTAAATAAGAAAAAAATAAATTATTCAGTAACAAAGATTAAATACACAAATGATGAAGCTTCACCGGAAGTTACTGCAGTTGTTACAGAAACGTTTAAAGAAAATCTTGATTTGGAAGTTAAAGTTATTGAAGCTGAAGCGACAGAGAATGATGCGGTCGTTAAGTATAATATGTATTTACCGTAAATCAGTTCCAGGTTTAACTGGGGTGGGGATAAAATGAAAAGCAGAACAGGAAAGAAAAGATTTAAAGGTTTCACACTCGTTGAAGTAATGACGTCACTGGTCATAATAACAATATTGATTTCAATTGCTTCAGGTGTCATAATCGTTACCTTTGATATATTTGCAAGAAGTGCAGTGAAACGTGCAGCGCAAAATAACGGCAACAATGTCTATAACTATATTTATGACCATTTGTCATATGCAACAGCTTTAAAAATCGATCAAACTGTCGATATAAATAATAAGGATAGTATGCTCGCCCTTATCGGCGAAGGCGACGATGCTGTGAAAGATATCACTGAAACGGAAGGATCAGGCGAAGGTTCGGACTTCGTCATAGTCCCTTATTATGAAAAAATCAAAGCAGGCAGGAAGCAGATGTCTGTTATGAGAAAAGGAATAAATGCTGATGACGTATTTATATACGGAAAAAAGGAATCCGGAGAAAGCACAGGAACAAACGAACATGCATTTAAAAGTAC
>JAGDDO010000137.1 GCA_017848205.1 Oscillospiraceae bacterium
ATTTGACAGTGCTCTTTATGAAAGAATTGCATTAAGCAAAGATAAGAAAGGAGTTAAAGAACTTTCTGAGAAAGGTATGATCATAGAGTCGCCTTCAGATGTTATAAAAGATCCATATGTTCTGGAGTTTCTTGGATTGCCGGAGCTTACTCAGTATTCGGAATCCGATCTTGAAAGCAGGATAATAGATAAATTACAGGAATTCCTTCTGGAATTGGGTACAGGTTTTACATTTGTAGGCAGGCAGGTAAGATTTACTTTTGATGAAAAACATTTTAAAGTTGATCTTGTATTTTATAATCGTATACTGCGCTGTTTCGTTTTATTTGATTTGAAAATAGGTGAACTTAAACATCAGGATCTTGGACAGATGCAGATGTATGTTCATTACTATGACCGAAAAATCAAATTACCGGAAGAAAATCCGACCATTGGTGTAGTGCTTTGTAAAGATAAAGATGATGCAATAGTAGAACTTACGCTTCCTGAAGACAATACGCAGATATTTGCAAGTAAATTTCAGACGGTACTGCCGGATAAAGATGCTCTGAGGAGACTGCTTGAAATATCATGAGAGCGGAATAAAGATGACAAGGGGTATGTCCGAAGAAGAAATTGATGAGATCCTTAACTGCTGAAAATGTATAATCACCCTTGAAATTGACGCGGATACATGTTATAATTATTTAATAGAACGATTGTGATATCGGACAGAGGGGAAGTGCAGAACATGAGAAAGCTTGTACTGATCATGCTGTGTATCGGCCTTTTCGTTTGGGGCGTTGTAAAAGTGTTCGACAGAAAAGACCATGACCTTGATAATGTAGGCGAGGTCAGTGTGATACGCACTCTTGACGGTAATGCAGAAAGTCATGCGGTCAAGGGAGAAAAACTTAATAAATGCTTTAAGGATAAAATAACTGATTTTGATATAGCGCCGCTTTCCGAGCTTGCCTCGGATGCAGTGACGGTGGAAAAGCCGGATGTAATTGATGACAAAAACAATATTGCCGTTAAATACAAGGGCGATTTTATAGATGAAGAAGAACACGATATCTACTACAGTATCTACGATTCAGATTTCAATCTTCTGTATGAAACGGATACGCTCGGGGTGGTTTTTGAAAAGGGAAACGATTATTACGCAGTAGTTGACGTAAAATGGGGACACATAAAGAATTATGTCTGCCTGCGTTACTGCATTAAGATAACCACATAAAAGAGTCATTTGTGATTCTTTTGTGTGGTTTTTTTATATTAAACGAAAAATTTATTTTTCGTTTAATATTAGCCGATATGCAGGGAGCAAACGTAGTTTGCGGATCTGCAAGGCAATTTATATGAATTAATTATAGTGAACGTAAAAAACTTTTTGCGTTTACTATGATTTGGATGCAAAAAACCATTTACTTTTTGACGAAAATGTGGTAAAATGAATTCATAGTTTTTAGCGAGGTGATACAGAGAGTGAAGAAGTTTTCACTAAAAAAATGTTTGATAAGCACAGTTCTTGCATCTGTGATGGGTTTCCAGACAGTTTTACCTGCTGTATACGCTGAAGAAGAATACGGTGTTGACATATCAAGATATCAGGGAAACATCAACTGGGATCAGATCGCAAATGACGGTATGAGCTTTGTTATTCTGCGTGCAGGAACGACGAAATACGGAATTGACTCAAAATTCGAGGAATACTACGAAGGCACAAGAAAAGCAGGCATCAAGACCGGTGCTTACCTTTTTATAAGTTCAATGTCTCTTGAGGAATTCAAGGCGGCTGCAGAGCAGTTTATGACTTATCTTGAAGGCAGGCAGTGGGAAATGCCTATCTATATAGACCTTGAGGAAAACGAGCAGACTACGCTCGGAAAGCAGACTCTTACTACCTACGCCCTTGCGTGCATGAATATCCTCAGCGACGCAGGGTACAAGACAGGTATTTATTCAAATCTTAACTGGTACAGAAACTATCTCGACAAGGATCAGATAGACAAGGCCGGTTACGAGATATGGTACGCACAGTATCCGGAGGCGCATGCTGATCCTCATAACTATGACAAGAGTGATATGTGCAGAATATGGCAGTATTCAAGTCAGGGTAAGATAGATTCTATTCCTGAGAATTCAGTTGACCTTAACATTGCATATCATATATATGACGAAAGACGTGCGGTAAACGGCGCCGGAGAACCATGGATGGTTCCTTTCCTGGCACGCAGGACCATGAAGGCCGGACCGGGAAATGAATACGGTGACATACTCAATGTTCCGCAGAATACAGTTCTGAATATGTCTGAGATCAGATACGAGGACGGTACGGAG
>JAGDDO010000138.1 GCA_017848205.1 Oscillospiraceae bacterium
CGGTCGAAGATACGGGAATTGGGATATCTCCTGAAAATATAGAGAAACTGTTTACCAGTTTCCAGCAGGTGGATACGCGAAAGAACCGTGCTGTTGAAGGCACAGGACTCGGACTTGCCATTTCAAAAAGACTCGTTTCCAAGATGGGCGGTTTTATCAACGTAAAGAGTGAACAGGGAAAGGGATCAGTTTTTTCAGTTGTAATTCCGCTTCGTGTTTCAAATGAAAAGCCGTTCATTCTTATAAAGGATGCAGACAAGATAAATGCTGTCGCATTCATTCGTTCAGACAGACTTCCTGACAGTATAGTTACTGAAAAGTACAACGAACTTGTGGATGAGATAAGAAACAGACTGAAGATCAATGTTGTACAGACTGACAGCATTGACGAGGTAAAGGCGATTTTCCAGCTGCCTGATGCCGGCATTACTCATTTGTTCGTAACGAAGGAAGGATATCTCGAAAACAGACAGTATTTCAAGGATATCAGCAGTATTGTTCAGGTAGTTATAATCCAGGACATTATAAACTCCATTCAGCCGGAACCGAATATGAAGTGTATTTACAAACCTTTGTATTCACTTTCAGTTGCTTCGGTTTTCAATAATGAAAACATAGTGCTGAACCTGAACGAAAGAAGAAATTCACAGATAACTTTTTCGGCACCTAAGGCCCGTGTCATGATCGTTGATGACAATGAGATAAATCTTAAAGTCGCTCTGGGACTTATGAGACCGTACAATATGCAGTTCATTACCGCATCAAGTGCCAGGGAAGCAATTGCCCTGCTGCGCAACAAAAATGTTGATCTTGTGCTTATGGATCATATGATGCCTGAAATGGACGGCGCTGAAGCTACCACACTTATCCGTGAGTTTGATGATGAATACTATAAAAAACTTCCGATAATAGCACTTTCGGCAAATGCGGTCAGCGGAGCCAGAAAAATGTTCCTTGAAGCAGGATTCAATGATTTTATTCCAAAGCCGATCGAACACAGTACACTCGACAGAGTGATGAAAAAATGGCTTCCTGAAGAACTTATCTGTCCGCCGGTACGTACTGTGATGGTGGGCGGACGAAGAAAGAGCGACCGCGAAGGCGGAACTGCAGTAAGCGGCAGACTTATATCCGTAAACCTCGGACTTAATTATACAGGCGGAAACGAGGAGGCTTATCTTGATATTCTGAAAGAATTCATAGAAAGACTTCCGGAAAAGACCGCATACATAAACGGGCTTTACGAGGAAAAGAACTGGAAAGACTATGTTATAGAAACGCACGCTCTTAAGAGTGCATCACTTTCCATCGGAAGCCGTACACTTTCCGATGCTGCGAAGGAAATGGAAATGGCCGGACGTGCGTGTGATTACGATAAGATAGGCACCGGACATTCAGTTTTTATAAAATACTGCAATGACGTTTATGACGAGGGCAGAAAATATCTTGCTTTAAAGGGCATAAAAACCGGCGAAGGAGTAAAGCCTCAGGCAGATGAGAAGGCACCTGCTCCGCCGATAGAAGCAGAGAAACTGGTTGATCTCTTAAAGAAGGCAGCCGAGGCATGTACAGGATTTGATGCTGATACGGCTTCGAAACTGTGTGCAGAGGCTTCGGAATATTCCTTCAGGGGAACGAATCTTAAGGAGATTTTCGGAAAAGCTTCTGAACTTGCAAACGATTATGAGTATGACAAAGCAGGAAGTATAATTAATGATTTCTTGACGGGGATAAACAGTACAGGGGGCAAATCATGAAAAAGAAGATTCAGATAACCGCAGACTGTACAAGTGATCTTTCCGCTGAGCTTGTGAAACAGTACGGAATCGGAACACTGCCTTTCAGTATAATAACGGAACGCGGATGTTTCCTTGACCGCGAGGAGATCACGGCTAACAATGTTTTTGAACATATGAGCAGCGGAGGAACTATACGAAGCGAAGCTCCTTCTGTGGATGAGTGTATCAGATTTTTTACTGATCAGCTTGAAGAGGCGCAGAATATCATACATATCTGCATGAGTTCGGAGATAAGCCGTTCCTACAGAAACTGCTGCGAAGCAATGAAGATAATGGGAGAAAACGCAAAGAACATCCGTATATTTGATTCGAAGCATCTTTCCATGGGTACAGGATTTATAGTGCTGAAGGCGTGTTCACTTGCCGAGTGCTGTTCATCTCCCGACAAAATAATAACTGAACTTACAGAGTACCGGAGCAAGATTGTAACTCAGTTTCTTATAAAAGATCTGGAGAATCTTCGCAGAAACGGACGGGTAGGAAATGTTACATACAAACTCTGCTCGCTGTTCTCAATACACCCTGTATTTGAACTCAGGCACGGCCGCATGGTCGCTAAAAAGTTTTACAAGGGAGATTATCAGAACACGGAACTTCGCTTTATCAATTCCATTATAAGAAAGATGCGTAATTCTGAAGAGGCTGATCCTGAAAGAGTTTACCTTATACACGCAGGATGCCTGTTCCGTGAGATGGATACGATGCACAAGCGTTTTGAAAAAAGCGGATTATTCACTAACGTCTGCGTTGCAGAATCATCGGCTGCCGTGTCGTGTAACTGCGGACCGCACAGCGTTGGTGTGGTGTATGTAAAAAAGCAGTGACTAAGGAAACTCTGATTTATTTATAGATCAGCGTGGGGAACGGGGCGAAGCCCCGCGATCTCCACTCCGGAAATAGGGCGAAGCCGTATTTCCGGATCAATCAGTGTTTTCCTTACAAAATAAAAAACGAAAGGATGATAGAATGAAGCATCTTCTAATAGTTGACGACGACAAGACCAATCTCACAATGGCCCGCAATGCTCTGAGCGATGTGTACAGAATCACCGCCGTACTATCCGGAGACCAGGCGCTTCGTTTCCTTGCATCAAATATACCGGACCTCATTCTTCTTGATATAAACATGCCTGATATGGATGGCTATGAAGTAATGACCGCAATAAGAAAAGATGTCAGACTTCAGTATGTTCCTGTAATATTCCTGACAGCAGATACGGAGCCGGAAACCGAATGCCGCTGTCTTGAGGCAGGTGCGGTGGATTTCATAACCAAGCCGTTTACCCCTCTTGTAATGCGTTCAAGAATAAGCAGGGTACTGGAACTTGAAGAACTGAGGAGCAGTCTCCGACGCAAGCTCGACCAGAAGATACAGGAAGTTTCGGATATGCGGGAGCGTTCCAGCCATGACGGCCTTACCGGGCTTCTTAACAGAAACACTGCTTCCGAAAAGACAGATAAGATCCTTGAATCAGCAAAGTCCGGAGCAATGCTGATGATGGACATGGATAATTTCAAGATAATAAATGACGTTTACGGTCATGCAGCTGGAGACAATGTACTTCGAATGTTTGCCGGAACTATGGAGGATTACGCATCTGACGGAGATATTCTCTGCAGGCTTGGCGGCGATGAATTCATAATGTTTATTGAAGGCGACAAAACCAAGGAAGAGCTCGGTAAACTTGCGGGAAATCTGATAAAGGACATTACAGCAAGGATATTAAATGCAGGTTACAGCACCGGAACAACGGTTTCCGTAGGCATTTCCAGATATCCTGCTGACGGCGACAGTTTTCTGTCACTCAGCAGTGCGGCTGACAAAGCTCTTTATTTCGTTAAGCAGAAAGGAAAAGGAGCATACCATTTTTACCGTGAGGAAAAGGCGGATGAGAAAAAGAGAGAGGAAAGTCTGGTCGACATCAGATACCTTAAGGATTATCTCGCCCGTTCCGATGCCAATAACGGTTCCTACATTCTCAATCTGGAATCATTCAATCATGTGTACAACTTTATAAGAAGAGTTGTCGAGAGAACTGACAGCGAAGTACATACTATCCTGTTCACATTTTCATATGTTGTGACCGAGGCCTATGATTCAGAAAATGTGCTTGAGGTGTTTGAAAAGGCTATTTTCACATCTCTTCGCCGTGTTGATGTTTCCACGAGATATTCAGGAAGGCAGATACTTGTTGTGCTTATGAATGCCAGCGAAAAGAACAGCGTCAGCATTGCGGAAAGAATAATGGGTTCTTTCCATGATATTTACACGGGTCCGGAAGTGGATATAAGATACGAAATTGAACGTCTTGAACGGAAATGATCTTACGGTAAAGTTACCGGATGTATTCTGCAGGTCTGCAGGGTAATACTGATAAAAGCGTATAGGGATGAAGAAATGAAATTAAGAAAAAAAACAGGTGCGGCTGCACTTTCAGTTTTGCTTGCCTTTACGGTTGGCACGGGTTTTGTGAGTTCAGCTGAAAATGAGCAGGACGCTCTGGAAAACAAGTCGCTTGAAGAACTTGATACGTTAAAAGTAAAGAACAATGTCCGGCTTGAAACGCTTCAGCGCGGCATCGAGCAGGCAAGGAAACAGTACGAATCTGCTTCAAAAAAGGAAATTTCCAAAAAGGAATATGCGAAAAAGCTTGACGAGAAGATAGCACTCAGAAGCGAAAATCTGGAATGTACGGTCCGTCAGATAAATATGCTTGAAACTGAGGCGTACAACACCAACACCATGATCGGGGATATCGAAAACGAGATATCAGGATACCGTGAGGAAACAGATGAAGCTCTTGAACTTTACAAGCAGCATCTTCGTGTTTCATACATGTCAAAGCCGGATAATCTTTCAGCTGTATTCATGGGATCTTCAAGCTTTTCCGAAATACTCACAAGGGCGGAGCTTGTTTCGAGGATAGCAGGCAGGGACAGGCAGAATCTTGACGCACTTGAAAAGAAACTCGAGGAACTCAGTGTTCTGGACGAGCAGCTGAAGTTCAAAAAACAGATAGTTGACGGAAATCTGGAAGCAGTATCAGCACGCAGGACGGAGCTGGACGAAGAGCTTGCAGAAATGAAGGAAGACTATGAAACAGTCCGCAGTGAGCTTGAAAAGATCTCCGGCGAAAAGCAGAAATTCAGGGATGAATACGAAGCAAAGAGATCTGCTGTCGAGGAGAAAAGGAAAGAGCAGGACAAGATCACAAAGGCCATTAAGGAGGAACAGGCAAGACTAAAAGAGGAGATGGAGAAACTCGAGGAGGAGGCCAGAAAACAGAAAACCATTCCGGGAGGAGTGAAGAGAAGAACTTCCGGTACTTCTCAGATAAATGTTTCTTCAAATTCTTCCAATATGCTGTGGCCAGTTCCGGGGTATACAAGTCATTCAAGCTTCTACGGCTACAGAGAATTTGACCAGAGCGACCACAAGGCAATAGACATACAGGGAAATCCGAACGATACCATCGAATTTGCGAAGATCTATGCTGCCGAGAGCGGTACGGTAGTAACAGCGTGCAACTACTGTACACATTCCTACGGAAAGAACTACAGCTGCGGATGCGGCGGCGGATACGGTAACTACATTGTTCTTCAGCATGATGACGGTGTTTATCAGACAGTCTACGCACACTGCTATACCGTCTATGTTTCTGAAGGAGAGCATGTGAGAAAAGGCCAGCTTATAGGTCTTGTAGGCTCTACGGGTTATTCAACAGGTCCTCATCTCCATTTCGAAGTAAGAAAGAACGGAGAGAAGACAAATCCTGACAGTTATACCTATATCAATTACGGATGATAACGTCGTGTTTTTGACTTTTCATCCGTAATTTGTTTTATTTGAAAAACGTACAATTAACCTTTACGTAACCAATGACTCTGAATTGAAATCGGTTTGTAACCAAATTGAAATAAACTACCTGTTTAATCAGCATTTGTTGTATGATGTGTTCAAAAAACCGACTGGAAATTTTCTGTATTAATATGTTGTAATATTGCACAGATAATGTTATAATAAATACAAGATTTTGATAATCATGTCGGTTTTGAAGATGTAGCAGTCAATTACTGACATGAAATGGGAATCAAATGGATTTTAAAGAACAGGGGATGATTTTATGAGTTTATTCGGTAAGAAAAAATGTTGTTCGTGCGGAGAGAACATTGGGGCGTTCTACAGAAAAAAGCTGCCGTGCGGTTTTATCTGTGAAAAATGCAGCCATCAGATCTCACCGTTAGTCAAGTACACCAAGTTTACTGACGTGGACAGGCTTAAAGAACATTTAGAGTACAGAAAAGAAAGTTCTGAGCTTCTTGAAAAGTTCCAGATCACACGCATCATCGGGGAAAAAGAGCGTATCGTGATCGACGACAAAAACCAGCTTGTGCTCTTTGCTACAGAGGGTGACAAGTGGACGAAGCGTCAGCCTGATGTCATTCATTTCGATCAGATCACAGGTTTTGATGAATACATCGAGGTCATCGATTCCGGAGACTACTACGAAAGCTCGGAAGGTATCGAAAACGAAGTGCCGAAGGGATATGTAAGCTGCAACTTCAGTTTCATTCTCACCATCGACTCACCATGGTTCAGTGTAATGCCGATACAGATAAACCGTGATGAACTTATTACAGATGATATTAACTCGGCAGAATACAGAAAATACAAAGAAATGCTTGATGAAGTTAAGGAAACATTCAGACCTTACTACAGAAGTGCAAGAAAGATAAGCTGATATTTTATGTTGAATAATGATAATGAAATAATTTCACCCCTTCGGTGATGACCGTTTTTATTAAGGTCTTCTGAAGGGGTGTTTTTATTTTAGGTAAGCGCTGATTTATGAATTGATCAGCGACTGCTTTTTTTATTTACAATAAGAAAAATATGTGGTAAAATAATATTTGTGATACTTTGTAATTTTAATCGGAGGAAAACGATGAAATATCTGAAAAAACTCATACCCGTATATGCCGGATTTCTTCTGGCTGTGGTACTTATCTACTCAAAGTTCGGACTTCATCTTATAAACGGCAATCCTCTGCGCACGGTTGCCGGTATAGTTATCATGCTCCTTATGATAGGACTTTTGTTCTACCTGACACTCAGCGCAGTGCAGGCAGCGAAGATCGACGAACTTCCAGCCATAGAAACAAAGGCTCAGGTGTCCGAGGCTCAGAGACTAAGTGAATTCACTGACTTTTACAGAAGAATGAACAACGCCAATCTCGGTCCGTTTGAACAGAGAAAAAAGGAGATATATGATCTCTGCGTAAGCATGAAACAGAAGAACGATAATCTTCACAAGCTGCTTCGTGAGTCATTTTCGACTGAAGATCTTACCTATAATACTTACATGAGTACGCTTGACGAGGTAATGAGGATCTTCAACAACAATCTCGGAGGAATAAAGAAGCGTATCGAGGTGTTCGACTACAATGAGTGGAGCAGCAACAAAAGCGATGAGCATGCGGCTGCTTACATATCCGAGGTCGAGGATCTTTATAAAAAGAATTACGTTGTTATTGACAATATTGATGACCTTATGCATGAGCTTGTAAACCTTGACGAAATATCGGACGTACCGCTTGAAAAGGTGAACAGGCTTATCGAGCAGACACAGGATTACAAGAAAATAAAAGAAAGGCAGTGGTAAAATGAAAAAAGGTCCGGTTATAGCGGCGTGTGCCGTAATTTGTCTTATAGGTGCTATACTTGGTATAGTTCTTGCAGTTACCGGAAATGAAGGTAACACAGTTGACAGCGGAAACGGAGATATAAAAGTGATCACTTCAGAGGAAGCTCTGAAAGTGTTTTCAAAAGCAGCAGGAAAGGTAAGGGTAACTGAAAACCATGCTCAGAAGGGCGTAGTTTCATACGATTCAATTTCATCAAAGGAAGAACTTCCTGACATTGAAACATCTTATCCGCTTGTTGTAAAGCCGAACGGCAAACAGCTTGTTGCCGAAATTTTCAGTTCACCTGAAAAGGCAGGCTCAGGTACAGACGGCTGGCTCAAAGAGCTTGCCGAGGAGTTCAACGACAGCAATCAGCAGATAAATGGAAAATCAGCCGGAATAGCTCTCCGTTCAGTTTCTTCCGGTACTCAGATAGACTACATTGAGTCAGGCGTTTACGTTCCTGACGCAATTACACCTTCTGCTTCAATGTGGGCAGATATGCTTGAATTCAGCGGCACAAAGCTTGAAACTATCTCAGAAAGAATGGTCGGAAACGTAGCCGGTGTTCTGGTAGACAAGCAGACTTACAAAAATCTTGAAACAGAATACGGCAGTGTGGACATTCAGACAATAATCACGGCTACTGAAGAAGGAAAGATCACAGCCGGATATACAAATCCGTTCTCAAGTACTTCAGGACTTAACTTCCTTGCAGCTACCCTTTACAGCTACGACAAGGCAGATCCTTTAAGCCAGACTGCTGTTGAAGGCTTCAACAAGTTCCAGAACAACGTTCCGTTCGTTGCCTACAACACTCTCCAGATGAGAGATGCAGCCGGCAACAACACTTTCACAAGTTTTATTCTTGAATATCAGGGTTACTGCAATAACATAGACCTTAAGAATAATTACGAATTCCTTCCTTACGGTATCAGACATGACAATCCGCTTTATGCGATAAAGGGTATATCAGCTGAAAAGATGGATCTTCTGAAAGCATTCAATGACTACTGTTCAACAGATGCTGCAAAGAAGCGTTCAACTGATTACGGTTTCAACCAGCTCGACAGCTACAAGGACAGCATTCCTGCAACAGACGGACAGAAATGGTCACAGATGCAGAAGGTATGGAAGAAGAACAAGAATACAGCAAAGCCGATCGCTGCAGTATTTGTTCTCGATACATCAGGATCAATGTCAGGTGAGCCTATCAACGCACTCAAGAGCTCACTTACAAACAGTATCCGTTACATAAACACAACCAACTATGTCGGCGTTGTAAGCTATTCATCCGACGTAAACATCGATCTTCCGATAGGTATTTTCGACATTAACCAGCAGGCTCTTTTCCAGGGGGCAATTGATCAGCTCCAGGCTTCGGGAAGCACCGCAACATATTCAGCACTTGCTGAAGCATCGATCATGCTCGATGACTTCATGAAGACAAATCCTAACGTTCAGCCGATGATCTTCCTTTTAAGTGACGGTGAGCAGAATGTAGGTGCTTCATTAAGCGAGATCACTCAGGCAGTAAAGAGTCTGAAAATGCCGATCTATACTATCGGTTACAATGCTGATCTTGACGAACTGAGAAAGATATCATCGATCAACGAGGCAGCAAGCATCGATGCTGCGAATGACGACGTTGTTTACCAGTTAAAGAATCTTTTCAATGCAAATCTGTAACAGGGGAAATTATGTATTCCGTTGAAATGAAAAACGCGGTATCGTCTGCACAGAGCTGTATCGATATGTGCTGCGGTCCGCAGAATGTAGCAGTTAAAACAGCTGAGTATATTTCAGCTTTTGCAAAATATCTTGACGTGCTTGATCCGTCAGGCATTGACTTTACGAAAACCGGTTTTTTCGCAGGTATCCGTATAAAAAAATACTGGGAGCTTTTTGCGGAGCACTACAGCAAGGTGCAGACAATAACCGGAGAACTTAAGAAAAACAGACTTATTGCTGAAAATACGCTGACCACACTGAAAAGGGAGCTTGGCACTTATCAGACAGCGCTTGACAGTTTTATGGCCGGATTTTCGGAAAACGCTGATTCGGAACTTCTGGATCAGAAAATGGTGGCACTGAATATGAAGGGGATACTTGAGAACACGGTTGCCGAGTATAGTGCCCTTACAGAGCGGCTTTCCGGGATAACCACAACGGCAGCTGATGTGTTCACGAATGCTGTACTTATCGCGAGGGTGAATTACCAGATAAACCTCACAGGCGGTGAACAGATATCAGGAGTTTCCGGAAAAGCTGACATAGCAGGTTTCCGCAGCGGCTTCAGCAGGCTGTACAGCATGTGCAGATAAAAATCTGAAGCGCTGAGCAATCAATTTGTTCAGCGCTTCTTTGGAAAATCGCTGATTTATGAATAGATCAGCGCCGGACACGGGGCGGAGACCCCGTGATCTTCCAAACCGTAAATGCGTCGAAACCATATTTACGGTTTGATCAGTGTTTACTTAAAAGAGATAGTTAAACGGGAGAAAGAACAACATGGAACTAAACAGAAATTTCTATCGCCTTCATGCCAAAAAAATAGAGAACATGAGCGAGGAACCGGAGCAGACTGAAGAATTCCTTCAGCCTAAGCCGGAAGACCACATGAATTTTATAGAATACGTTGAAAAAACCATGGAGACTTTTGAAGAAAAGCCTTTCTGTGATGCAGACGCACTGGTTTTTTCATGGCTTTCGTACATCGACTTTCCGGAAAACTGTATTCCGGATGACGCAGTACGTTTAGGCGATCTTTATAAGGCCGAACTTTTTGAACAGATGTTCAGAACTGCAGTAGCCTACGACGAAACTAAGGCGCTTTTCTGCGCGGCTGCGGCAAGCCCGCGTTTCCGTGACACTGGCGTGAGTCATTATGTAAGCCGTCTGGATCCGGAAACACTCAAGCAGTTTTCAGCAGTTAATTTTCATATTTCCGAAAAATTAAGATTTGTAGCCTTCCGCGGAACAGACAAATTTATTGTAGGCTGGAAGGAAGACCTTTGTCTTGCACTGGCAGATCCGGTGGAATCACAGAAGTCATCTGTCCGCTATCTTACCCGCTGCGCTTCAGGTTTTGACGGCGAGATAATAACGGGAGGACATTCCAAGGGCGGTAATCTGGCGATTTTTTCGTCAGCTTTATGTGACGAATCCATAAAGAATAAGATCACGAAGATCTATTCATTTGACGGTCCGGGTGTGGATGATGAGGTCAATGAAGAACTTATCGACCAGATATATGACAAGGTCATTAAATTTGTTCCGCATTCTTCACTTATCGGTC
>JAGDDO010000139.1 GCA_017848205.1 Oscillospiraceae bacterium
TGCACTGTGTATTTTACTGTGATAGCATTCAGAGAGCCACGCATTAAACAGCCTGTTAAGTTCTTCTATGCTGTCAGGACGGTTCACGTTTACTTCTTCAATGAAAGAATCAACGGTATGGTTAAAGCGTTCCTGCTTCCCTTTGCCCTGAGGATTACGTGGCTTAGCATACAGCAGTCTGATTCCGAGAAGACTGCATGCACGCTTCATCCAGTTGGTGCGATACTGTGAACCATTGTCAAAGTAGATACGACGAGGAAGACCGAATTTCTGTATGCCTTTCTTCATGGTATCTTCAACTATGCTCTGTTCCATACCTCCGTAGAACTCAGCATGAACAATGTAACGTGTTGCATCGTCTATCAGACAGGACATGTACGTTGGCTGTGGCTTGCCGTTAATAGTCAGTGTTGGGCCGTTTTTCAGATCACCCTGCCAGAGATCACAGCGATGCACTCTTGCAAAACGCTGTGAACCGTATCCGTGATCCTGATAGGTCTTCATCATCTGAGACGAATAACCTGCCCTTGAAAGTGCCCTCTGAAGTGTAGTACGTTTCAGCATCCCAACTTCAGCCTTGTTTTCAAGTTCAAGTATCTGAATGATAGTCGGAACACTTCGGGAAGGAACTTCACGGCGCAGACGGATTGCCTCTTCCAGTATCTCCTTGGTGATAACAGAGTTCTGCTCAGGTACTTTCCCTTTAGGTTTTAACCCGTCGATGCCGTTTCCGTTATACGCGTCCACATAGCGCTGAAGTGTTCTTGTTGATACTTCGTACTCAGTAGCTAATTCCTGTCGCTTATCGTAATACTCTTTCTGTGACAGAGTGGAATCAAGCAGAGGAGCTATCATGATCACACGCTGTTCGGCTATTTCTTTTGCCAGTTTCTGATTTTTCATGTCCATAAGTGGTACCTCCTTTATTTGATACCTCTATCATAGTACATGTCAGACAGAAATGACAGGCGAACTAATGAACTTCCATTCGTTGGAATTCACGACCATTCTGACAAAATAGGTGAGCGTGTCAGATGTCGATTCAAAACTGTTCCTGATCTCCAGCGCAGGATGCTCCAGTTTAAGTCTTCTGACAGTGGCAGCACCAAAAGACAAAAATTTTCTTACCCAGTTACGAACACGTATTATCGTGCTGTCGTCAACATCATAGTTATCAGTACCATCGTAAATTTCAGCTATCATGTCCGTGCTGAGATGTTTGTACGGAGTAATGTAATCCGGAAGCTCACGGTGATATCGCCCGCACTCAGGGCAATAGAAAACTCTAACTGACAGAGTAATCCGCTTTTCACCTGATATGCGAAGATACCGTCTGCACCGTCCGTGCGACTTCATAGGTTTACCACAGATTGGACAAACAGGTGAATATGTTCCTGTAATTTCGATGATACCGTCCTTGACTTTTTCACGAAAAAATGATATACTTTTCATTGATGGGGCGATAGCTGTTGTCATAACTGCGAATTATGACGTTTAAAAACAGCTATCGTTTTTCCTTTCTAAAGATTAATACAATCATTATATCATTTTTATCGACAAAAAAACAGACGGCATCATCCCGAAATTCGAATCGGAATGATGCCGTTTTCTATTTTTTGTTGCTGCGTAACCGCAGGATGGGTTTATCGCGTTGGTTTTCCCGTGAGCATTCCGGGCCTGGGCGACAGTTGTACAATGAACTTGCCAGAATCTTGTGCATTTCCCTTGACAGAACTGTTGCCTGCGCGACAAGATACGGTACCTATTGGACGACATTATGGGTGGTCGGTAACAGCTATAAATAAAGAAAGAGAGAAAACTAAAGAAAAATTTGAAAAGCTGCAGGGGAAAACAAATCTTGTTTCTTCTCTTAGTATGAAAGGACTTTGCGTATTGGTAGTGAAATAATACTGCCTTCAGAATAGGAATAAAACAAGGGTGTACGGAACCGGATTCCATACACCCTGTTTTTTTACAGCACCACAACAAATGAAATAATGCCGTGGTTATAGTTTACATTTATCGATCCGCCGTGGGTTTCGGCTATGGACTGGGCTATGTTGAGGCCAAGGCCGTTGCCGCCGGTGCCGCTGTTTCGAGACGGGTCAACACGGTAGAAGCGGTCGAAGAGCTTCGAGATGTTTTCCTCGGTCATGTTTTCGCAGCGGTTTGAAACACAGATCTTGATGCGGTTCTGGTTGTTGCGGAACATGGAAACCGAGATCTGTGAACCGATTATTGAATATTTG
The DNA here is from genome assembly GCA_017848205.1 of Oscillospiraceae bacterium. The sequence continues at coordinate 2,250 of JAGDDO010000139.1, forward strand.
ATAGCATTATCGATGAGAATGGTTATGAGCTGCTTTATGCGGTCCTCGTCACCGAAGTATTTCAGCCTCGGTGAAATATCAGCAATAAGTTCGCGTTCCGCTTCAAAGGCAAGCGCTTCGAAGTTGAGACATACACCTGATACGGTGTTCGAAATGTCGAATTCACTGCGCTCCATACGTATCTCGTTGGAGTCGGATTTGGCGATGTAGAGAAGTTCGGTAACCA
>JAGDDO010000140.1 GCA_017848205.1 Oscillospiraceae bacterium
CAGTCAGCGATGACGGTGTTTTCACTCATAAAAGAGCTGACGGACTTGTATCGGAAGTGTTTTCAAAGGAAGAGCTTAATAAGCTTGGAAAAGGCAATATCGCCGTCGGTCATGTACGTTATTCGACCACCGGAGGCCACAGCCCGAATAATATTCAGCCTCTTGTTATAAGGCACATAAAGGGCAATATGGCTCTCGCCCATAACGGAAACCTTGTAAATGCGGCAGAGCTCAGAAGTTCGTTCGAAATGTCCGGAGCAATATTCCACGGTACTTCCGATACTGAGGCTATAGCCTACACCATTGTACGTGAAAGACTTGCGTGTTCTTCAACCGAGGAAGCAGTCGAACGCGCAATGCCGTCTATAAAGGGAGCGTATTCATGCATCGTTATGACGGCGACCAAGATGATCGCTTTCCGTGATCCGGACGGGTTCAGGCCATTGTGCATCGGTACTGCAGATGACGGAGCTTTTGTTGTGGCATCTGAATCATGTGCGCTTGAAGCGGTAGGTGCGGAATTTCTCCGTGACATTGAACCGGGTGAGATAGTTGTTTTCGGTCCGGAGGGAATGCGTTCCATAAGGACGCACTGCAGAAACACAAAGAATATATGTATTTTCGAATATATCTATTTTGCACGTCCTGACTCGGTTATTGACGGTGTTTCCGTTCACGGAGCACGTCTTACAGCGGGCAGACTTTTGGCAAGATACAGTCCGGTGGATGCTGATATAGTTATCGGCGTTCCTGATTCAGGACTTGACGCTGCACTCGGATATGCAAATGAAAGTGGTATACCTTACGGTATCGGTTTTATAAAAAACAAGTATATCGGAAGAAGCTTTATTCAGCCGGAACAGCACCAGCGTGAAAATTCAGTACGTATCAAGCTGGGTGCCATACGTGAAACTGTAAGCGGCAAACGCGTTATAATGATAGATGACTCTATTGTAAGAGGCACAACCAGTGCAAGAATAGTCCGTCTGCTTCGTGATGCAGGAGCGAAGGAAGTGCATGTCCGCATTTCTTCACCTCCGTTTATCCATTCCTGCTACTTCGGAACAGACATTGATTCCGAGGAGAATCTTATTGCAGGAAAATGCAGTTCGAACGAAGAAATAGCAAAGTTCATCGGAGCTGACAGTCTCGCTTACCTTCCGGTAGGATGCCTTGAAGATCTTGTCGGCAGAAAATTCGGCTGCTGCAACGGATGCTTTACAGGTAATTATCCGGTGGATGTTTCCGGTGCGGGAAGCAAGAATAAATTCGATGAAAAGATAAACAACCAGAAAAATAAATGATCACTCGGAGGTCAAAACAATGTGTACTATAATGGGTTACTGCGGAGCACCGGGAGGTGCTGAAAGAATAATAGAAGGTCTTAAGGCTACTGTTTCACGCGGTCCTGACGATCAGAGAGTAATTGATCTGCCTCACGGGGCTCTTGGCTTTCAGAGACTGTCAATAATGGGTCTTACTCCTGAAGGAATGCAGCCTTTTGAACTGGACGGCAGTTACGTTGTATGTAACGGTGAGCTGTACGGTTTCAGAAAGCAGAAAGATGAACTCATAAAAAAAGGATACAGTTTTAAAAGCGACAGCGACTGTGAGATCCTTCTTCCTCTTTACAGGGAGTACGGAACAGAAATGTTCGAAAAGCTTGATGCTGAATTTGCCTGCATAATCTACGACGGCAAAAAAGGCGAATTCATAGCAGCCCGCGATCCGATCGGAATACGTCCGCTTTACTACGGCAGTGCTGATGACGGTTCGGTATTCTTCGCAAGTGAACCTAAAAACCTTGTTAAGGTATGTAAGAAGATTATGCCGTTTCCTCCGGGACATTACTGGAAGGATGGTGAATTCCACTGCTACAATGACATTACTCATGTAGATGAGTATGTAAAGGATGATATTGATACTGTATGCAGAAACATTCATGACAAGCTTGTTTCCGGTATCGAAAAGAGACTCGATGCCGATGCAAAGGTAGGATTTCTGCTTTCAGGCGGCCTTGATTCATCTCTCGTATGCGCAGTTGCTCAGAAAAAGAGTGATAAAAAGATACGCACTTTTGCCATCGGTATGAACACTGATGCCATCGACCTTAAATATGCAAAACAGGTTGCTGACTTCATCGGCAGTGATCATACTGAGGTCATTATTACAAAAGATGACGTTCTCGCAGCACTCGAAGATGTAATACATCTCCTCGGAACATTCGACATTACGACTATCCGTGCAAGTATGGGTATGTATCTGCTCTGCAAGGCAATACATGAGCAGACCGATATCCGTGTGCTTCTTACCGGTGAGATCTCAGATGAACTTTTCGGTTACAAGTATACTGATTTTGCGCCTTCAGCCGAAGCTTTCCAGGCTGAATCCGTAAAGCGTGTTCACGAGCTTCATATGTACGACGTTCTTCGTGCAGACCGCTGCATTTCAGTAAACTCTCTTGAAGCGAGAGTTCCGTTCGGTGATCTGGACTTCGTAAAATACGTAATGTCCGTTGATCCGGAAATGAAACTCAACAAGTACAACAAGGGTAAATACTTACTCAGAAAAGCCTTCGAAGGAGACTATCTGCCGCACGATATTCTTTACCGTGAAAAGGCAGCGTTCTCAGACGCAGTCGGTCATTCAATGGTTGACTACCTCAAGGAATACGCCGAAGGACAGTATGGCGACGTCGAATTTGAAAGCAGATGTACGAAGTACGAACATGCAAGACCGTTTACAAAGGAATCACTCCTTTACCGTGAGATCTTTGAAAAGTACTACGGCGGCAACAGCGAAATGATAGTTGATTTCTGGATGCCGAACAAAGAGTGGGAAGGCTGCAACGTAAACGACCCGTCAGCCCGCGTTCTTTCAAACTACGGCGAAAGCGGAAAATGATCTTTCAACAAACAACCGCAGTAACGGCTGAGCCGGTACTGCGGTTGAATCTTTATTTACTATGCTCTGTTCTTGCGCTTTGCCTTTTTCGCTTCGTACATTATTTTGTCGGCTTTCTGTATAAGTTCAAACAGATCATCCTTGTTTTCGGGA
>JAGDDO010000141.1 GCA_017848205.1 Oscillospiraceae bacterium
CAAAGTCGGACCGACCCAGAACTTTTCTTTCTTCTCGAACTTTGCAAAGATCATTCTGTCATTTGACATGCTTTTAGGAAGACTTGAATGCCTTCCGGTCATAGTAATGCTTTCTCCTTCAGTATGGAGAAATAAATTCTGATACTGTGAAATGTTCAGTAAAAGGCAATATAGAATTATATGTTTATTATCGTTATCCGGCAGAGCTTTTCTGCCGGATAATTTTTTTCCTTAATTTTTGTGATAATCGTTGCATTTGGCGAAAAAATTTTGTATAATAATAAAGTGTGATAAAAATCAATCAGTGATTGTTTAAGGAACCACAGATCAATTTATTAATCAGTGCAGGGGGTGCGGGATGAAACCCCGTAAACTCTACGTTTTGCAGTACCTGAAAAGCCGGTGCTGCGGTTAAATCAGTGTTTTCCTAAACCGGATGCAGAAAAGGGAGTAGAAATGAAAAAATCAAGAAGAATAATCAGTTTTATAACTGCACTTGCCGTTTCGTCTTCATTTGTGTCATGCAAAAACAAGGAGGACAGCAGTCAGATAATCGAGGAATCTCAGCCTGAGGTCACTGCTACAGAGGAACCTTCAGCTGAGCCTGTTGAAATAGGAAATGAATACAAGCTTACATGCTATTATGAGGAACAGCCGGTAAATGATGCGGTCGGACTTTTCGGTACGATCACAGATACGCTTTACGGCGGTGATCACATTTACTATCTCACCGACGATATAACATATACAAGCGGTTCCGGATACAGAATGTGCAACGTTGATCTTACAACGCTGCAGAGAACAGATATCTACAACGCACCGGAAGGATTTGTCTACACTCCGGCCAACCCGTCAGATCTTCCTGAAGGAGTTACACTCGGAGCAAACGATACACTTTTCACGATTTTTACGGACAGGATCCTCTATGGAAATGAAAAGGGCGTATGCGTAAAGGACATCAAGACAGGTGCTGAAAGAGTTATCGAAAAAGCAGGCACCACATCTGAAGAAGTCCTCGGAGCTTTCTTTGACGGAAAGAAGTACATTATAGTTTACAAGGAAAAACCGCAGACATTAAAGCACTTCTATTCAGCAAATGCAAACGGAGACGTTGCTGAAGAAGCCAAGATGACACTCGGTTTCGACGGACACATAGACAAGGCGTTCGTAAACAGCGCAGGCGACCTCTACTTTACAAAGGTAGAGCGTACACAGAAAACAACAGTAGTTTCAGCTGAAAAATCTGTTGTTTCTGACACTACAAAAATAGAACTTTACAGAATGAAGCCGGACGGAACACTCAACAGAATGGTAGGCGGGGAAACTCTTCCGTACAATATTGAGATAAACGATCTCTTTGTTTCATCAGACGGAAACATCTTCCTTATCGAGACTGATCCGGTAAACGGAAAAACTGTTCAGCGCTTTGACAGCTACGGTATCCGTACAGCACGCATCACGCTGGATTCTTCAAACAGCAGCGAAGATGACTATTACTTCAGCAGCGGTTCGGAACTCTGGAGAGCTTATGAAGATTCCGACGGAAGCATAAGCCTGTGCATGATAAATGACGACGGTGAAGCTGACTTTGCAAACAAGATCTCAACTGAGATGGGCAATGTAATTACAAAGCTTGCCGGTGACAGTGTTTATGACGCATATATTTCAGACCGTTCATCGGTTTACGGCATCAAGACTGCAGACAAGAAAGCAGAAGAGCTTATGCAGTGG
>JAGDDO010000142.1 GCA_017848205.1 Oscillospiraceae bacterium
ACGATCTCCCTCTTGTATCTCATAACGTCGAACACGTTTATTACACCGTCGCCGTTTATATCGCCGCGCATGCCTTCGTCTGACAGAGATTTTATAAGTTCCGCCTTCTCCTTTTCCTTTTCTTCAGCTTCCCTCTTAAGTGCGGCTTCCTCTCGTTCCTTTTCCTCTTCAGCCTGCTTACGTTCAGCTTCCTTTCGTTCTTCTTCAGTCGGCACTTTTTTCTGAACGGCTTCAAATGCAAAACCGTTTCTTTCAGCATATTTCTCTGCTTTACTGCCTTTATATGCCTTTATAACAAGTGACGGATCACAGCCTTCAAACGAGTTATACTCTATAACACAGTTTGGTGATAACACGGTGACTTCCTTTAGTTTTGTGCATCCTGCAAAAGCGTTCTCATCTATGTGATCGACATTTTCAGGGATCTCTATTTTTTCAAGTGACGTACAGTTTCTGAAAGCATCCTTTTTTATGTAACGCAGATACGAATAATCGTTATTCGGATTCAGATCGACCTCGGCAAGAGATGTACAGTTCATGAACACTCTTTCGTAGATCGCCTCAACGTGTTCAGGTACTTTTATACTTTTCAAAGCTGTACAGCCGTTAAATGTGTCATTCTGGATAGTTGAAACGCTGTCAGGGAGATCGATATGCTCAAGTGATACACAGTCGCTGAATTCACCCGGATTTATACCCCATCCTAAAGTATTCAGGCTTTTTCCGAGATGTACCTCTTCCAGTGCAGAACATCCGGAAAAAGTGCCCCTGCAAAGTCCGGTGATACTGTCAGGTAAAGTGATTGATTTAAGACTGGTACAGTCATAAAAAGCACCGTCTATCGTTTGCACGCTGTCCGGAATTTCAACGCTCTTCAGATTTTTACATCCTCCGAAAAATCCGTCAGCGATCAGAGCTACTCCGTTTTCAATTACAACATTTTCAACTTCATCCTGCCATTCAGGAAAGAAACTATAATATTCGTTTTCAAGGTCGGTGGTCACAGTCAGAGTTTTTGTTTTCTGATCATATTTCCATCTTTCAATTTCAACAGTTGCTGCCGCAATTTCGGCATCACTGTCCGGAACGGCTGCTGTATTATTATCAGCCTGTTCCTCTGTTTCAGCCACTGTAATTTCTTCAGTCTGTTTTTCTGTTTCAGAATCTTCAGCTTTTTCAGCCTTTTTTTCTGTTTCAGATTCTGCAGCTTTTTCAGCCTTTTTCTCCGTTTCAGATTCTGCAGCTTTTTCAGCCTTTTTCTCCGCTTCAGACTCCGTAACTTTTTCAGTCTGTTTATTAGTATCAGATGCCGGAAGTGTATCTTCCGCAAAAGTCTGGAATGTCATTCCTGCTGTCATAATAAGCGCAGTTGCTGCTGCAGTTATTCTCTTTAAACTTTTCTTTTCCAATCCTGTTTACCTCTTTTCCTTCAGAATGTGCTTTTCAGACAGTTCATAATAAATTCAGAACTGTCATATGTCAATTTTGCCTTATTAATAACATATATTATATCACAGCCCACCACTTTAATCAATAAGCAGCAACAAAACCGCAATATCTGGCAATTACAGAAATCCGGCATACAAAAAGAAAGCAGCTGCAGCACGGAAGCATTTTTCCGTACTGCAGCTGCTATATCATATATACTGAATTACAACTGTTACCGGCAGCTCGCTGCCGGTATTCTATAGTACAGCCGTACACGGCTGTACCTTTTTTCAGGCATTTTTAAAAAGCATACCAGGTTTTAATATTAAGCTGTTCCTTTATTCTTTTTCAAATTACTGATAATATTGTCAGTTAGTATTCTGACTGCATTTTCAGGATAACAAACATCATCATACGGAATAGAATACACTTCTTTTTTCTCTAAATAAAAATGCAGATTATAAACATTATTCTTGTTAAAAATTTCATTGTGCACTTTATTACTCTTGCGAATAAACCGATCTGTTTCCGAATTTCTTTTGATTATCCACTTTTCACCCAGACCTTCTATCATAAGTGTATCATAATCCTTTGGAAAGTCAGGTTTAAACAAT